>CALGOY010000308.1 GCA_937960725.1 uncultured Bacillota bacterium | reverse complement strand
GGCAGCAGCATAAACAAAGGGGCTATAAGTATACCGGCTAGCCCGTTCATTACATAGATAGGGGTGCGAATAAATAACTTCCATTCTTTTTTAAATAGAGCTACTATGGGGGAAGTGCTTTTAGCAACTTGAGCTTTTAGCTGCTGGCTAGATATAGCCTTGCCTTTGCGACGGACTTCCTGGCCGGAAATAAAACCTCTGTAGAATATACGATTGCCTAGCCGCATTAATACAGCAAATAATATGATAGAAACTCCTATAAAAAGTATAAAATAGCCTAATCCCTCAAGCCCGGACTTTGCCAATCCCAAAGTAGCCCAAAGGCTGGGTGGAAATTTACTGTTAATTGCTCTTATGATTCCTTCTTGACTTTGTATTAGATTTGCGATAAATTCCTCTTCACTACCTTCAGGAATCTGTTGAACGAATAAGTTTATTCCAAGGGCTGCAAAGAGGCCTATAAGGCTGCCTAAGATCATAAGCAAATCTTTGTTTTTGCGCAAATTGACAAACCGCATGAGAATGACTACAAATATAGCAGCTATAAGCAAAGGTAGGATAGGCGCAGCGAGAACGAGAACAACTCCTTTAAACCAATAACCTACGCCTACTTTAATAGATACTCCATATATTATTATAGCCGGCAGTAATAGAGGTAGAGCTACTAGATATTCATTTATCAATATGGTAATAAATTTTGCCGCTATCAATTGGCTGGGCTTTATAGGTAGGGGAATGAGGATGTTCATATCCTTCGAAAAATAGAATGAGGATATGATGTAAAATATGCCGAAAATTAATATAATAAGCTGCGATGCCATAAATGCCATAGTCAGCACTATTTCCGGCTGACCTAGGGATTTTCCTGCCATAAATACCCCCATAAGAAATAGGGTGTACAGACCGGTCATTGTGCCCAAGCCTATTAGGAGGCTTAAAAGCACTAGAATAGGTTCCCACAGTTTTTTCTTTTCTTTGGTAAAGCGGTATTTCAAAGCGGAGATACCGAAATTAACATTCAGATTTGTTTTAATTAGAGCGAGAAGAACCTTCATTTTCCGTCAACTCCAAAAATATATTTTCGAGGGAATCAGCCTGATCCCCATGCTTTAATTCATCCAGGCTACCAATGGCGATCAATTTGCCTTTATTGATAATCCCGATTCTATCGCAAAGTTTCTCAGCTACTTCCAGTACATGGGTGGAGAAAAAAACCGTATTTCCTTTATCGCAGTGTTTCCGCATTAAATCCTTTAAGAGATGGGAAGATTTGGGATCTAGGCCTACCATAGGTTCATCTAACACCCAAAGGGCAGGTTCGTGGATTAGGGCTCCTATGAGCACAATCTTTTGCTTCATACCGTGGGAGTAGCTTTTAATCAAATCCTCTGCAGCATCGGTTAAGTTAAACATTTCTAGGAAATAGGCAATACGTTCTTTTCGAATTTCGGTTGGAATCTGATATACGTCTGCCATAAAATTGAGATACTCTATTCCGGTTAATCTATCGTATACCTCGGGATTGTCAGGTACATATCCTATACTTCTTTTAGATTTCAAAGCTTCTTTTTGGTTATCAAATCCATTGATCTTTATAGAACCGCTATCAGGATTGAGTAGCCCAACTATCATCTTAATAGTAGTGGTCTTTCCAGCTCCATTGGGACCTAGGAAACCGAAAATTTCCCCACGTCTAACATGAAGATTGAGATTGTCTACTGCTTTTACAGCGCCTTTGTTATAAGATTTTGATAGGTTTTCAATTTTTATCATTAGATCACCCCCGCACAGATACATTTTGTATTTTATCATATTTCCTATAATAAAACGATAGGGAAATAGATCGAACTCAAAATTTTCTATATATATTTATGCTATAATATATTGTGTTTTAAATAATAATATATTAAAGTATACAAATCGTTATCTTTTATAAAATCGATTAATGTGGTATAATGAGGTAAAATCGCGGAATAGAGGTGTTTTCCTTGAAAGTAAGAAAAGCTATAATTCCTGCTGCAGGGTTAGGCACTAGATTTCTGCCAGCAACTAAGGCTCAACCCAAAGAGATGCTACCTATAGTGGACAAGCCCACTATTCAATATATTATCGAGGAAGCTATAGCTTCCGGTATTGAAAGTATAATAATAGTTACCGGGAGAAATAAAAGATCGATTGAAGACCATTTTGATCGCTCTTTGGAATTGGAGTATGCTTTAAAAAAGAGCAAACAAGAGGATTTACTTCGGCTTGTAGATGATATATCCAATATGGTGGATATACACTATATCCGTCAAAAAGAACCCAAAGGGCTAGGGCATGCTGTATATTGTGCCCGTGCTTTTATTGGGGACGAGCCCTTTGCAGTGTTGCTTGGTGATGACATAGTATACTCTAAAACTCCTTGCCTGAAGCAACTAATCGATGTTTTTAACGAGTATAAAACGACTATATTAGGTTGCCAGTTTGTAGATCAGAAAGACGTGAATAAATATGGAATCGTCGACGGGAAACTAATAGAAAATGATGTATA
>CALGOY010000307.1 GCA_937960725.1 uncultured Bacillota bacterium | reverse complement strand
GGTAGAGGGGGAGAGCTAATCCGCATCTGTGAAGCCCTTCATGACAAGCAGATTGCTCAAATTGCAGATGAGATATATAGCCAAAGAGATAGGATTCGGCTTGTGCTTATTGCTGGCCCATCATCTTCAGGCAAGACTACATTTGCTCAAAGGCTGAGAATACAGCTTATGGTAAATGGACTAAATCCCGTACCTATATCTATGGATAACTATTTTTTCAACAGGGAGGATATACCTGTCGGCGAGGATGGTAAGCGGGATTTAGAATCTATAGATATTATAGATATTGAATTGTTTAATGAGCAGTTAACGAGACTGATTCAGGGACAGGAGGTGGAGATCCCCTATTATAACTTTGAAAAGGGGGTAAGGGAGTATCATGGAACTAAAGTAAAGCTGGGACCTGATCAGCTGATCATAGTTGAAGGAATTCATGGGCTTAATGAGAAACTAACGGCTATGATTCCAAAGAGAAACAAGTTCAAAATATATATCAGTGCCCTTACCCAACTTAATATAGATAACCACAATCGAATACCAACGACGGACACCAGATTAATAAGAAGGATGATTAGGGACTATCACTTTAGGGGTACGCCTGTAGAGCAGACATTATCAATGTGGCCTTCTGTCCGAAGAGGGGAAGAGAGAAATATATTTCCATTCCAAGAACAAGCAGATGTAATGTTTAACTCTGCCTTGATATATGAGCTGGCAGTGCTCAAGCCCTATATTTTGCCTCTGCTAGAGGAGTTCAAAGAAGATCATCCTTTTTATACCGAAGTTAATAGGCTTAAAAAGTTCTTGAAATACTTCGTGGAGTTGGAGCCTGATGAGATTCCCAATAACTCTATATTAAGGGAATTCATTGGAGGCAGCTGCTTTCATAAATAAATTGAATAATATAGCATAGGAGTTAAAGTATGATGAAACGTAAGATAATTATAAAAAATATTATAATAACATTAATAATACTGATTTTAACTGGACTGACTGTTAGCTGCGGTTTTATTTCCCAGCAGTCTTCAGATCGTCAGTCCCCTTCAGATATTGATATATCAGATAGAGATATAGCCGATAATGAAATTAATAACAAAGATGATCTAAATGAAGAAATTAAATCAGAAGAACAAGCACCAGAAGATTTGCCAGAAGAACCGCCAAAACCTACGGGTAAAACTACGCTCACCATAAGCGTAGTTGGAGATATAATGGCCCACATGCCCCAGGTTGATGCAGCGCGCCAGGACGATGGTACTTATGATTTTAAACCTGTATTCCAAGATGTAAAGCCTTATTTAGAAAAGGCCGACATCGCAATGGGAAATTTAGAAACTACTATCAGCAACTACGAAATTGGATATACCGGCTATCCTAGGTTTCGCACGCCAGAGGCCATTTTAGAAGCTCTAAAATATGCAGGATTTGACGTAATTACGACGGCTAACAATCATAGCCTGGATGGAGTTGAGTTTGGTGTAGAAAATACCCTCAACAAACTGGATGAATATGGTTTTCTTCATACAGGGACAGCCCGCTCTCCTGAGGAGAGGGAGCAGGTATTAATCGTTGAAAAAAATGATATCAAAATTGCTATTTTGGCATATACCTATGGAACTAATGGAATGGAAGCTGCAGTAGATAAGGAAAAATTAACCTATATGGTCAATTATCTAAATGATGAAGCAAGAATCAAACAGGATATTAAGAAAGCCAGAGAGCAGGGAGCAGAGGTAGTTATCGGCTGCATCCACTGGGGCGATGAATATGTAAGGCAGCCTAGCGATACTCAGAAGCAAATAGCAGATAGGCTTTTTTCCTATGGCATGGATATAATATTTGGCAGCCATCCCCATGTTCTTCAGCCGATGGACAGAAAGACCATAACAGATCCGGATGGCAGCGAGAGAGAGGTCTTTGTCATATACTCCCTCGGCAACTTCGTATCTAATCAGAGGGATAGGTACAGGGATAGTGGAGTGATCCTTAACTTAGAGATTGTAAAGGATTATGATGCCCAAACAGTTGGGCTTGGAAAGATAGACTACATTCCAACATGGGTGCATAAGTATACAGAAAATGGAAAGCTACACTATAGGATACTGCCGGTTGCAGATTATATGGACCAAAATTTGATAGGAGATGCTGAGCAGCGGATTAAAGAGGTGTGGCACGAGACGACCCAGCATCTAAATAATGATCAAATCAGGGCTCGCGAATAAGCAGAGCCCTGATTTTTATTAGGACTATCTCAAGTTAGGAATTGCATAATGGGAATATTTGAGAACTAGTTTAACGATAGATGTATGCATGGGAACCAATATTATTCTAGATATAATGTTGGATGGAACATAGGCAATAAAAGCTTTTCCCGTCATCATGCTTAGCCATAGTGGAGTGAGGCAAACAGAGGTAATAAATTCTGATATAGCAATGACCAACAGGATCCTTTTCCAAGAGTAGTTCTTGGGCATAAATCGGGCAAATAGCCCTGGGATCATCCCGCTAAGTGCTGCATTGAGTGTAAAGCCTGGGAAATATGGACCCAAAGGATTTAGAAAATACCCGACTGCATCTGCGATAGCTCCACAAAGAGCTCCGTATACTGGTCCTAGAAGGAAACCGCTCAAAAATAAAGGGACCTGCCCGAAACTCAGACGGACAACGGATATTCCGCCTATTACAATGTTCCCCGCAAATAGACGAGTTAGAATAATACTTGTGGCGATGAAAAGCCCTGAGAGGGCGATTTTTCTAATTTGATTATTTTGACTGTTCATAGAAAAAAAGCACCTCCTTTC
>CALGOY010000306.1 GCA_937960725.1 uncultured Bacillota bacterium | reverse complement strand
ATATTTAATGCCTAAATACCTAGAAGCCTTAAAGAATGAAATTAAGAGATGGGAGGATCTCACCGATAGAGTTTCTGTTCAAACGATTTTTATGGGTGGTGGAACTCCCACTCTTTATGAATATAGGCATTTGATAGATGTACTTGAAACCTGTGAGAGATACTGGAACGTAGACAGGGATGCTGAGATTTCGATAGAAGCTAATCCAGAAACATTGAATCTAGTAGGGCTTATGGGCATACGAAAGGCAGGGTTTAATCGAATTAGCATAGGAATGCAGGCATGGCAGCAACATCATCTTAAATATCTAGGTAGAATCCATAGCAATAGGGATATCGTACAGGTTGTGGAATGGTGTAGGGAAGCAGGCTTTGACAATGTAAACTTAGATATCATGTTTGGATTGCCAAACCAAACTATAGAAGAATGGCAAGAAACCTTAGAGAAGGTTGTAAATTTAGGCGTGGATCATATATCTGCATACAGCCTAAAGGTAGAAGAAGGCACTCCGTTTTATACAATGCTTAACAGGGGCCAACTAAACCTTCCATCAGAGGATACTGAAAGACAGATGTATCATATGGCAATAAAATACCTTAAAAGTCAAGGCTATATCCACTACGAGCTTTCCAATTTTTCAAAAGCAGGAAAGCAATGCCGGCATAATCTTATATACTGGAACAACAATGAATATATAGGGCTTGGAAGCGGCGCCCATTCCTACTGGAGGGGAAAGCGATTTGCCAATATAGCTGATCCCAGAGATTACATCGAAAAAATACAGAAAAATGAATCTCCCCTACAATTTATAGAAGCTATAGATAGGAGAGATGAAATATTTGAAACCATTATGTTAGGACTTAGGTTAACTGAGGGGATAAATAAGGATAGATTTTTCATGCGTTTTGGGAAAAAAATTGAAGATCTATACGAAGATGTTATTTTTAGGCTAAAGCGCGAAGGATTGCTAATAGAGGATAAAGAAGCGATAAGGCTTACAGAGCGGGGAATGGATCTCCAAAATGTAGTTCTGCTTCATTTTATGGAATGATTTTAAAAAAACTATTGACAAAAATAGACTGAAGTGATAACTTAAAATAAAGATTAGCACTCATTAAAGAAGAGTGCTAACAAGGGGGAGGTGATATCCGTGGAATTGGGCGAGCGCAAGCTACAGATTCTACAGGCTATTATTGATGATTATATTGTATCTGCTGAGCCTGTAGGTTCACGGACTATTGCAAAAAAATATGGAATGGGAATAAGTTCAGCTACGATAAGAAATGAGATGGCTGATTTAGAGGATATGGGCTATCTTCAGCAGCCATATACTTCGGCTGGACGTATACCTTCCGACAAAGCATATAGGCTGTATGTAGATCGCCTTATGAAGGTCAAGGGCCTTTCGGTTTCTGAAGCAAAATATATAAAAGAATTCTATGCTAAAAAGACAAGGCAAATTGAACAAGTGATATTTC
This sequence comes from uncultured Bacillota bacterium, assembly GCA_937960725.1. GTDB lineage: Bacteria > Bacillota > Clostridia > Caldicoprobacterales > UBA3941 > CALGOY01. The sequence continues at coordinate 11,404 of CALGOY010000306.1, read as the reverse complement.
AGACTGCAAAAATTTTATCGGATATTACCAAATACACCTCAGTAGTGTTGACTCCACAGCTAAATAAAGCTTTGATTAAACATATACAGCTAGTTTCGTTAGACTCAGCATGTGCTTTGCTCGTTATCGTGACTAGCTCAGGTATTATAAAGGATGCTATCATCGATATTCCCGAAGATATATCGCCGGAATACTTAAATCGTATATCTAATATGCTTACTTCTGTATACAAAGGTAAAAGCATTGATGAAATTGATGCGGACGAAGTATATGAAATGCAAAGGGATATCGTGAGAGATAGAAAATTTTTCAATGCTTTGGTAGATGCTTTAACCGAAAGCATTACATCTAAAGATGATAGAGAAGTTTATCTAAGTGGTGCCACAAATATTTTCAATTTTCCGGAGTACCGCGACGTACTAAAAGCCAAGGCTTTTTTGGATCTGTTAGATGAAAAAGAATTTTTATTTAAGCTATTCAACAAACATAAGGCAGACCGGATAAGCGTTGTAATTGGCGAAGAAAATGAATATGAAAAACTAAAAGAGTACAGCATTGTCACTGCAACCTATAAAGTTGGAGACAGGGCTATAGGTACTATGGGAATTATTGGCCCTACTAGGATGGAATATTCTAGGGCTATATCCGTAATGGATTATATAGGCAGAAGCTTAAGCAATTATTTGACTAAGCTTTTTAATAAATGAAATTAAAACAAAGAAAACGAGAAATGGAGAGGGATGGGATGGATAAGGAAAAGAAACAGCAGGAAATGTGCGATAATTGTGAAGCCTTTGATAGGAATAAGGCTCATGAGAAGCTAGACGATCAGCAGCAAACTCAGGACCAACAGGAACAGTCCACGGATTCTTGCTGCAAAGATGAAGGCTCTTGCTGCCAGGATGAAGCCAATGAAGATAAGGAGACAATTGATGAATTAAAGGAAAAGCTTGCAGAAGCTGAGAAAAAATGCAATGAATATTTAGAGATGGCAAGAAGGATACAGGCAGATTTTGAGAATTATAAAAAGCGCAACAAAACTGCCATGTCCGATGCCTATCGCGATGGATCCTTAGAAACTATAGAAGCATTATTGCCAGTTTTGGATAATTTAGAGAGGGCGTTTGAGTCTTCAAAAAATAGTAAGACTGACGAAGGCAAAGCGATATCTAAAGGAATTGAGATGGTGATAAAACAGTTTGTAGATATAATGGCAAAGATGGATATTGAAGAGATAGAAGCGCTTGACAAGCCCTTTGATCCTACATATCACAATGCAGTGGCGCAGGTAGAGGCGGAAAATGAAGAACAAAAAAATATGGTTGTGGAAGTATTGCAAAAAGGATATAAGCAGAAAGATAGAGTAATACGCTATAGTATGGTTAAGGTAGCAATTTAAGAAATACTATATTGATAAATGGAGTGAGGAGGAAACGTATATGGGAAAAATTATAGGAATTGATTTAGGAACTACTAACTCCTGTGTAGCGGTTATGGAAGGTGGAGAGCCTGTTGTTATTCCAAATGCTGAGGGCGGGAGAACTACGCCTTCCGTAGTAGCATTTACAAAAAATGGTGAGAGATTAGTTGGCCAGGTAGCAAAAAGACAGGCCATAACAAATCCTGAAAATACGATTATGTCCATTAAAAGAGACATGGGAAGCGATAAGCGAGTTAAGATAGATGGTAAAGAATATACTCCACAAGAGATATCTGCTATGATCTTGATGAAATTAAAGCAGGATGCAGAAAGCTATCTTGGGGAGAAAGTTACACAGGCTGTCATAACTGTACCTGCATATTTTAGCGACAGCCAGCGTCAAGCTACAAAAGACGCAGGAAGAATAGCAGGACTTGAAGTTTTGAGGATTATCAACGAACCTACAGCGGCTTCCCTAGCTTACGGATTGGATAAGGAAGATAACCAGAAGATTTTGGTATATGATTTAGGAGGAGGAACCTTTGACGTATCCATCCTAGAGATCGGAGATGGAGTTTTTGAAGTACTTGCGACTAGCGGTAACAACCGTCTAGGCGGTGACGATTTTGATCAAAGGATCATAGACTATTTGGCAGAAGAGTTTAAAAAAGAGCATGGAATAGATTTAAGAAATGATAAGATGGCCATGCAGCGCTTAAAAGAGGCTGCAGAAAAAGCTAAAATAGAATTGTCCAGCGTACTTACAACCAATATCAACCTTCCTTTTATTACTGCAGATGCATCAGGCCCTAAACATCTTGATATGACCCTTACCAGAGCTAAATTTGAGGAGCTTACTGCAGATCTAGTTCAGAAGACTGCAGAGCCCATAAAGGCCGCTATGCAAGATGCAGGACTTACTGCAGCAGATATCGACAAGGTCATTTTGGTTGGAGGTTCTACAAGAATTCCTGCAGTTCAAGCTTTGGTAAAAGAGATTACAGGAAAAGAGCCACACAAGGGCATCAATCCCGATGAGTGCGTAGCAATAGGAGCTGCTATACAGGCCGGTGTACTAGGTGGCGAAGTAAAAGATGTACTACTTTTAGACGTAACTCCATTATCCCTTGGAATCGAGACCTTGGGTGGGGTATTTACTAAGCTAATAGAGCGAAATACTACCATACCTACCCGCAAGAGCCAGATATTCTCAACTGCTGCGGATGGGCAGACTAGCGTTGAGATTCATGTGCTCCAGGGAGAAAGACCTATGGCAAAGGATAATAAAACCTTAGGAAGGTTTATCCTGGACGGCATACCTCCGGCACCCCGTGGAGTACCTCAGATTGAGGTTACATTTGATATTGATGCCAACGGAATTGTTAACGTATCTGCAAAGGATAAGGGAACTGGAAAAGAGCAGAAGATAACAATAACAGCATCTACCAATCTGACAGAAGAAGAGATACAAGAGGCTATAAAGGAAGCAGAGAGATATGCAGAGGAGGATAAGAAACGAAAAGAGCTTATCGAAGCTAAAAATCAGGCAGATTCCATAATCTATACTACTGAAAAGAGCATGAAGGATATGGGTGATAAGATTAGCAGCCAGGATAAAGAGAGAATACAGAAGGAGATCGATGCTGTTAAAAAGGCGCTCGAAGAAGACGATACCGCAAAGATTAAAGAAGCAACTCAAAAACTATCTGAAGTATCTTATGAAGTGTTCGGTAAAATTTATCAAGAACAGGCTCAAGCCGCAGGAGCCGGCGGTGCCCAAGGGGCTGATCCAGGGTTCGGAGCAACTGGTAGCCAGGGAGATACAAAAGGCGGCTCCGATGACGATGTAGTTGATGCCGATTACGAAGTAGTAGACGATGATAAATAAATGAGGTATAATAAAAAGCCAAAGCCATCATGGCTTTGGCTTTTTCAAGTCAGATATAGATAAATATTTAATGGGCTGTATTAAGTAAATAATATAACAAGGTTAGGTGATGGAAGACTTGGCGAAGAGGGATTACTATGAAGTGCTAGGCGTTGACAGAAATGCGACGGAGGAAGAGCTGAAGCGCGCCTATAGGAAACTAGCCAAGAAGTATCATCCAGACTTGAATCCCGATGACCCTGAGGCAGAAGCTAAATTTAAAGAGATAAATGAAGCTTATAAAGTGCTGAGCGATCCGCAGGCTCGGGCTCAGTATGATCGATATGGGCATGAAGGGCCGATGGGGCAAGGTTTTGACTTTGATTTTGGGAACTTTGGCGCAGGCCTGGATGATATTTTTGATATGTTCTTTGGAGGCGGTTTTGCTGGAGCTAGGACTTCGTCTAGAAGACGAAGAAGGGCTCCGGTAAGAGGCGCCGATCTGCGCTATGATTTAAAAATATCCTTTGAAGAGGCAGCTTTTGGTACAAAAAAGGAGATAGAAGTAGTAAGATATGAAACTTGTGAAGAATGCAGCGGTAGTGGGGCAAAGAAAGGTACAAAGCCTGAAGTATGTCCCGTCTGCAACGGGACAGGCGAAATATCATATTCACAGAATACAGCTTTTGGACGTTTTGTCAACGTGCGTACTTGTGACCGCTGCTATGGGGAAGGAGAGATAATTTCTGAACCCTGCAGCAAGTGTCAAGGAAAAGGTAAGGCAAAGAAACTGCGCAGGATTAACCTAAATATCCCTGCTGGAATCGACAACGGGCAGGCTATTACCCTAAGGGGAGAAGGCCAAGCGGGAGATTGGGGAGGCGAGCCGGGAGATCTATATGTATATATTACTGTAGAGCCCCATAGCTTGTTTACCAGAAAAGGCTATGATATATATTGTGATATCCCGATAACTTTTGGCCAAGCAGCTTTAGGAGCCCGGATAGAAGTACCAACTTTGGAAGGCAACATTGAATACGAAATACCCGAAGGAACTCAGACGGGTACAGTATTTCGCATCAAAAATAAAGGTATAAAACATTTGCGCAGCAATTCCCGAGGAGATTTGTATGTAAGAGTCAATATTGTGGTGCCAAAGAAACTTAATGAAAAACAGAAAGAGCTGTTGCGCAAGTTCGAGGAGTTGACCAGTGGAAGAGAGCTTAATGAACAGAAAAAAAACTTTTTCAATAAGATGAAGGATGTATTTGGAGCATAAGGAGCGTTTAGGTATGAATTGGATTGAAATTACCGCTTATACAACCAACGAAGGAGTCGAAGCCGTTTCTGAAATATTCTATCAGGCAGGAATAACGGGCTTGGCTATATATAATCCAAAGGATTTGGAGCAATTTAATAGTCATCCGGGAGATTGGGATTATGTTGATGAGGCGTTGTTTATCGATGAAGAAGATGAAGTATTAGTTAAAGGATATTTGCCAGATGAAGTTCAGTCCTACGATAAGATTCAGCAGATTCGAAATTCCTTGGCGGAGCTGCTAGAAAAGGACCTAGGCATCGATATAGGTAAAGGTACTATAGAGCTATCGAATATAAAAGAAGAGGATTGGGCAAATAACTGGAAAAAGTATTATAAACCTCGTAAAATCGGGAATAAAATTGTAATAAAACCTAGCTGGGAACCATACGTTCCTGAAAAAGGAGATATAGTGCTGGAGATGGATCCTGGAATGGCCTTCGGCACCGGTAGCCATGAGACTACTAGTATGTGTATTGAGCTTTTGGAGGACAGAATTTTTCCCCATACTAGGCTGCTAGATCTAGGATGTGGTACTGGTATCCTTTCCATTGCAGCCTTGCTGTTAGGAGCCCAATCTGCAGTAGCTGTTGATATAGATTCCAATGCCGTTCGTGTGGCTGAGGAAAATGCTAAAGCCAACAAGGTATTGGACCGAATATCTATCATTCAGGGCGATCTTTTGGATAAAGTAGAAGGAAAATATGATATAATAGTTGCAAATATTATAGCCGATGTTATTATCGATTTATCGAAACATATTAAATCATACCTAAATCCAGACGGGGCTTTCATAGCCTCGGGTATTATAAAGGATAGAATAAAAGATGTAGAATCTGCTTTAGCAAAGCAGGGATTTAAAATCACAGAGAAGAAAACTAAAGGAGAATGGGTAGCCATTGTGAGTGAATATGAATAGGTTCTTTGTAAATCCTGAAAAAATAAATAATAATTTGGTAACCATCGATGGAGAAGATGCAGTTCATATATTAAAGGTCCTTCGTTTAAAAGAAGGAGATTTAATCGAAGTGTGCGATGGTATGGGCACCGATTATAGAGGCAGGCTCATAAAGACGGCAAAGGGAGAGGTTGAAGTTCTGCTGGAAGATCCAAAACCCAGCACGGGCGAGCCTAAGACCAAGGTCACCTTATATCAAGGGCTTCCGAAATCGAGTAAAATGGATCTTGTCATACAGAAGTGTGTGGAGTTAGGTATCTATTCGATTGTGCCTGTTGTTACCGCAAGAACTGTTGTAAATCTATCCAATCCCGATAAGGAACACAGAAAAGTAATGCGCTGGCAGAAAATTGCCCAAGAAGCTGCCAAGCAGAGCGGTAGAGGTATTATTCCTAAGGTCCATAGGCCCATTTTATACGATGAAGTTATAGACAAAGTCTCCGATCCTATAAAGTTGCTTCCGTGGGAAGAGGAGCGCAGTACGGGTTTGAGGAAAGCCCTAGAGAGAGCAGATAGAGCCCAAAACATTTCGATATTGATAGGGCCAGAGGGCGGATTTGAGCAGGATGAAATTATGAAGGCAAAGGAGCGGGGCTGGAAAGTAGTTACACTAGGTCCAAGAATTTTAAGAACAGAAACCGCTGGCATGGCAGTACTGTCGGCAATAATGTTTTATATGGGGGAAATGGAATGAAGCAAAACAAAAATAAAAAGGTAGCTTTTCATACCCTTGGCTGCAAAGTTAACCAGTACGATACCCAGTCGATGCTTGAAAAATTCTTAGAACGGGGATATGAAGCAGTTGAATTCCATGAAAAAGCAGATGTATATATAATCAATACCTGTACGGTAACAGGTTTGGGGGATAGAAAATCCAGACAGATGATCCGAAGGGCTCACCGAATCAATCCCGATGCCGTCATTGCGGTCGTAGGCTGTTACGCACAGACAGCTTCTGAAGAAGTTATATCCATCCCAGGGGTTAATCTAGTTCTAGGGACGCAGGATAGGGATAAGATAGTTGATCTAGTGGAGCAGGCTAAAGAAACCGGTACCGCTATAAATGCTGTAGGAGATATTATGAAGGTTAGGGAATTTGAGGAGATACCTATAAGCTCTTATGAAGGAAAGACTCGGGCAGTGCTTAAAGTCCAGGAAGGCTGCAATCAATTTTGTAGCTATTGTATTATTCCCTATGCTAGAGGCCCTATTAGAAGCCGTAGGCCAGAAAGCGTAGTATCAGAAGTTGAACGGTTAGTAGATGCGGGATTTAAGGAATTTGTTTTAACAGGAATACACGTAGCTTCCTATGGAAAAGACCTGGGGGATACCGATCTCCTTTCGCTAATACAATCTGTTCATTCTATCGAAGGGGTAGAGAGAATAAGACTAGGTTCCCTTGAACCCACATTTATTACCCAGGATTATGTCAACAGGGCAGTAGAGCTGCCTAAACTTTGCCAGCATTATCATCTGTCTCTGCAAAGCGGCAGCGATAGTGTATTAAAGAGAATGAATAGGGGATATACTACCCAACAATATAGACAAGCTGTAGATACCTTGCGGAAGTTTATGCCAAATGTGGCGATTACCACCGACATAATGGTAGGCTTCCCAGGGGAAAGCCAGGAAGAATTCAATGAGACGATGGATTTTGTTAGAGAAATTCGATTTAGTAAAATTCATGTATTTCAATACTCTCCCAGAGCAGGGACGAAAGCAGCCAATTTTCCTAATCAAGTGGCTAAGGATTTAAAGGAACAAAGAAGCCGTGAGTTGATAGAGTTAGGAAAAGAGCTAGAAAAAATGTATTTCGCATCTTTCTTAGGAAGAGAAGAACAAGTTTTATTCGAGGAGGAGAGCAAGAATAAAAAAGGTCTATATGAGGGATACACCCAGCACTATATTAGGGTTGCAGCTAGAGGCAATCCGCAGATTTTAAATGAAATTAGGCCGGTTTTACTACAAAAGATAGAGGAAAATTATATGCTGGGAAGCATAGTATCTAATTAAATCATAGCCGTATAAAATGCAAGGGAAAGGGGTGAGAAGCTGTGAAGAGCTACAGAAAAGAGCTATGGTTTAATACTGATACTAGAAGAGCATTTATAAATATTACAGGGGAAGTAGAAAAATGTCTTCAAGAGAGCGGAATAAAGGAAGGACTTTTGCTCTGCAATGCTATGCATATTACTGCTAGTGTTTTCATCAATGATGACGAATCGGGTTTACATCATGATTTTGAGCAGTGGCTTGAAGAGTTGGCTCCTGAAAAGCCCTATTCTAGATATAAACACAACGTCTTTGAAGACAATGCCGATGCCCACTTAAAGAGGACTATCATGGGAAGAGAAGTAGTTGTTGCAGTAACCGACGGCAAGTTAGATCTAGGCCCCTGGGAGCAAATTTTTTATGGGGAATTCGATGGAAATCGAAGAAAGCGGGTTTTGGTTAAGATTATTGGTGAATAATTAGGATTAAAGTATGGAGGTGCTAATTATGGCTCAGGAAAAGGACTGTATTTTTTGTAAAATCGTTAGGAAGGAAGCCCCTTCAAAGCTGGTATATGAGGATGATAAGGTAATTGCATTCCATGATATCAATCCTAATGCACCGGTTCATGTACTAGTAATACCAAAAGAGCACATATATTCTTTAAATCAGATAGATGAGAAAAATAGCTCTGTTATTTCCCATATATTTGAATTAATTCCTAAAATAGCAAAGCAGTTAGAGGTGGACGAATCTGGATATCGCGTAGTAGTAAATTGTGGGAAAGATAGCGGGATGGCTGTAGGCCATCTTCACTTTCACATTTTAGGCGGAAAAACTCTATCTCAAATGTTAGCATAAATGCACTTTTGATGTTGACACGACGAATTTTAGTGAGTTATAATACTGTATGGTTGAGACTGACCCTTTACTTTGATGCTATGTCCTAAGGATTGGTAATTGTTTTGGCGGAGGGAGGGAAAGCAAGTGTCACAAGTAATTGTAGGGGAAAATGAATCCTTTGAAAGTGCTTTAAGGCGATTTAAGCGTCAATGTGCCAGGTCTGGAGTATTGGCAGAAATTCGAAGAAGAGAGCACTATGAAAAGCCTAGTGTAAGACGTAAAAAGAAATCAGAAGCAGCTCGGAAGGCAGCAAGGAGAAAAAAATATTAAAAATATTTAATCTGCCATGGGAAATAAAGGTATAGTCAATGGTTCATGACGGTATTATTGGGTAATTGCTAAGGAAGCAAGATGACGAAAGGATTCCATCCCGGAATTTGAAAAAATTAAAAGAATTCAAATTCTAATGGAATACCTTCCTCAGCAGCTTACCGGAGAATAGATGAAAAGTTAAAAGTTATAAGGACATAGGGAGAATAGGTCAAAGTAAAGGGAGAAATATGGCAGAACTATAAACATGCTCATTACAAGCATTTGGAACGATAAAAAACCTAGTGGTACACCACTAGGTTTTTTATTATAACAAATTTTGGATTTGCAGATATCAAAACAAAACGATGAAAATTGTCGAAATATATAGTATAATGAAATAGTAAAGAATATTGCGGGGAAAGAGGGAGCTGCCTTGAAGCACAAATTTTTTTATATTTCAATTCTTATTATATCGCTAGGAATATTAGTGCTTGCAGGCATAAAATATGGTCTTTTATTTAGCTCCCCTTTTAAAGAGGATACTGGTATAAAAACTATAAACACAATGGCTGTATCTAGAAGTTCTGTCCAGCGCCAAAATCCAGAAAAGGACTTAATCCATTCGGCTAGCAAAGAGCTTCGTCTTCTCACCTTTAATATTAGACATGGTGTAAACGAAAAAGGAGAGGAGAGCCTAGATGCTATTATTGAGTCCATCAAGGATACCAAAGCTGAAATAATTGCACTTCAAGAGGTAGATAAATTTATGCCCCGCTCTAGGTTTAAGGATCAAGCTAAGGAAATTGCCAAAGCCCTCGGCTATAACTATGTATATGGGGAAACGATCAATCTGTTAGGTATAAAATATGGAAACGCTATTTTAAGCGTCTATCCAATTGTAGAGCATGAAAACACCAAACTATACAGCAAAGAAATTGAAACAAGGGGGCTGTTAAAAGCCGTAATTGATGTAGATGGCGTGCTATACAATGTGTATACTACTCATCTCGGGTTAAATTCAGAGGAGCGCATCAGGCAAATTGAACAGATTAAGCATATTATAGAAAGCGATAGCAGCGATCGCATAATTTTGATGGGTGATTTTAATGAGGAGGCTGACACCATCACAATGCAGCAAATTAGCAGTATGCTGGTAGATTCAATCGAGATGGTAGATAGCGATATAGAATTTTACACTTATGCCTTTTATAGCGATAAGCCAAATACAAGGATCGATAGAATTTATGTTGGACAGAATATTGAGATACTAGATCATTATGTAGTTGCATCGGAAACTTCAGATCACTCGCTAGTCGTAGTCATTATATCCCATACGAAAACTAAAGAAGCTTGGCATTTATAGGAAATAAAAATAAGTAAGGCTATAGAATGAATAAGGGATAATTATATAAAAGAGCGATTGCAATTAGTTGTAATCGCTTTTTTTATTTGTGCATAGAATTGTAATGTTAGGGGGAATTTTTATGAGAAAAAAAAGGCTTGAGGAAGTGAAAAGTACTGTATCCGAGATGTTTGAGCTTCCAAAAGAAATTATGCTCAATATGCCTAAAATAATTTTAATAGGAAACAATCAAATGCTTGTGGAAAATCATAAGGGAATAATTGAATATACTGCCCAAAGGATACGGGTCAACTCTGCTAACGGAGTAATTAGAGTCATTGGAAATGATATGAACCTAAGAAACATTGCAGCTGACGATATTATGATTAGTGGGGAGATAAAGACTATAGAGTTTTTATGAACATTGCAGGATGGATGGGGTGAATAGCTTGTTATTTATTAGAATATGGAACTATTTGAGGGGATACCTCGTCATAAAAGTAGAGGGGCTATCTTTAGAAAAATTTATAAATCTATGCCTTAGGCAGGGAGTATACTTATGGAAGATAAAGCGCAGTGATTATACTTCCCTTACTGCTTGTATTAGCATATCTGGCTTTAAAAAATTACATTCTATACGCCGGGTTGTTCGGTGTAGAATTACTATTCTTGATAAAAGGGGATTTCCATTTTTAGCTTATAAATTTCGCAACAGGAGAATGCTGGTAGTAGGTATGCTTTTATTTATAGTTATATTATACGGCCTTGGTTCCTTTATTTGGGTAGTAGAAGTGGAAGGGACTATAAAAACAGATCCCCAATACATAGCAAAAAAACTAGAAGAATACGGTATAAAATCTGGAGCCTTCAAAAGAGGGATAGATACATGGACTACCGAAAATAGAATGCTTATAGAAATTCCAGAGCTCTCCTGGATCAGCATCGAAATAAAGGGGGTAAAGGCAATTGCCAGGGTGATTGAAGCAACCAAGGCTCCAGCTTTAGTCAACAAGGATGTGCCCTGCAATATTGTAGCAGCGAAGGATGGAATTATAGAGAGGGTTATTGCCCTAGAGGGAGAAAGTATGGTAAAAAGAGGGGATACTGTAAGGCAAGGCCAGCTGTTAGTAAGCGGGATTATTGAACATGAAGATACTGGAGTTATAAGGTATGTCCACGCCATGGCGCAGATAATGGCAAGAACGTGGTATGAGGGAAGAAGCCAGGTATCGTTTAAAGATATATCAGGGATACGCACTGGCAATAAGGTAACTCATAAATACTATGAAATAAACGGATGGAAAGATCGGAAGAGCGTCGTGTAGGGAAAGAGTGTAGATCTCGGTGGTCGC
>CALGOY010000305.1 GCA_937960725.1 uncultured Bacillota bacterium | reverse complement strand
TATTTACTCAGCACTGCCTGGCGTATTTGATGAAAAAAACAATCCAAATATTGATCAAAATTGATAAATGCATAAGGCGCAGCACAGATGGTGGAAAGACCTGGGAGGATGTAAAAGTTTTAGTCGACTATCCCGGCAGAGGAGACGATGGGGCTGCTGCATGTGACCCTGCTATGCTGTACGATGAGAATACCCATACAATATGGATGATATATAATCATACGCCTGCAGGCATAGGGCTTGTAAAGTCAAAGCCAGGTAAGGGCTTTGATGAGAAGGGTAACAGACTTTTATACGACGAGGCAGGAAACTGCTTTACACTAGCTAGCGACGGCTATGTATATAATGCTCAAGGCGAGAAAACTGATATAACTGTTGATAAAAAAGGCGATGTTTGGAAAGATGGAGAAGTTGTAGGAAATATATATCTTAAAGATGGATACCTAATTGAAGCCAGGACTTCTTTCCTACAATAATGCTGCCTTTTTAACCTGGAATAAGTTGCTTTAATGTGAAAATTAGTGTATCATATATAATATATAATATGTAATATATAACATAATTTACATAAATATAATAGCAAAATTTAAACCTTTCTTAAATATATATTTTAAATTTCTAAAAATACAATTCTAATATGTAATTGGAGAAAGGATATATTGATGATGAAATACTTAAAAACAGAAAAGCTCTATGTTCAGGTATTTAATGAATTAAGAAAATATATAATAATAAACGATTTAAAGCCCAATGATAAGCTTCCTACTGAACATGAATTATGTGAAATGCTAGGTGTTAGCAGAAATATCATAAGGGAAGCCCTAAAAGCTATGGAGCTTATGGGAATTATAAAGAGCATTCCCGGTAGCGGCAGCATTATACAAGAATTTAACATGGATTTTATATTTCAGTATATATTTTATTTTCTAGTAGCCGATGATAAAAACCTTATTCAAGAAATATTGGATATCAGGAAGCGATTAGAGCTATCCTATATGCGGGAAGCCTACCACACTCTCACTGATGCAGATATTGCACAACTTCGCAACATCGTTGAAACTATGAAGAAAAAGTGGGAGAAGGAAATGTTTTATCATGAAGATGATAAGAAATTTCATATGACAATATTTAAACATCTTAATAACAAAACCTTAAATGCACTTTTTGAGGCGGCCTGGCATGTGGATGAAACATTTGAGACTAGGAAAAAAGCCAAATATCTCGGCAGATCTATAGCAAAACATGAAAGAATAGTAGAAGCTCTTGAAAAGCGTGATTTGGAAGAATTTGAACAAGCTATGGTTGCCCACTTTGAAAGTGGGAAATACCGTTTTTCCGATAACTTTGAGGAATAATTATCTTTAATATTTTTAAGAGAGCAAAAGGCGATAAAGCCTTCTGCTCTTTTTTTATATTGGTATATTTACCAAAAAATTAAGCAAATTTTTTGCTATCACATAAATTGCTGATTATTTTTTGAATATAATTATCAGAAATTAATAATTATCAAAAATTAACTAGCATAAGTTTCTGCACATTACATTATAATCTGAATATTTTCAGCTTATAAATCGATGGAAATCTATAAATAATTGAATAGTTTAGCTATAAAAACCAAATACTAACTAATTTTTTTCAGTTAAACAAATAAATATTTACACTTCTTCGAAAACTGACTATTATAAAATTGAAGTCGGTTGTTTTTTTGCTTGTTTAAAATATAGAAGGGGGAAATAATCGTGCAAGCGAGAGAGTTACAACTGCAAGAAAATATTCTGACGGTTTCATCGAAAAAAAGTCTGTCGTATAGGATCAAGCACAAATTGATAGTAAGAGCTGAATGGCAACTATACCTATTAATTCTACCTGCAGTGGTATACTTTATTATATTTCACTATGCACCAATGTTTGGAATACAGATTGCATTTAGAAACTACAGTATAACTAAGCCCATAACAGAAGCTCCCTGGGTAGGATTAGATTATTTTAAACGCTTTGTAAATTCATCCAGATTTCCTCAGCTAATGCAAAATACTATAATATTAAGCTTATATAACCTAATAGTAGGCTTTCCATTTCCCATTATATTTGCACTCATATTAAATCAGGCGCAAAATAAGCGGCTTTCTAGATTTTCCCAGACGGTAACCTTTGCACCTTATTTTATCTCCATGGTTGTCCTCGTAGGTATGCTATACCTATTTTTATCCCCAAACTCTGGAATAGTAAACAAGCTGCTACAGGCATTTGGAATTGAACCGATTTATTTTATGGGTGAATCGAAGTGGTTCAGGCATGTATACGTGTGGTCTAATGTATGGCAAAAGACGGGTTATCAGGCTATCATTTATTTCACTGCATTGACTTCAGTGGATCCAGAGCTTTATGAAGCTGCTACTATTGATGGCGCTAGCAGGCTCAAAAAGATATGGTATATTGATATACCGTCTATACTTCCAACCCTTGTTACAATACTTTTGCTGGATGTTGGAAGAATGTTAAATGTGGATACTCAAAGAACCTTACTAATGCAGGCTCCTACTAATTTAGCTACTTCAGAAATTATATGAACATATGTTTATAAAGTTGGGCTCATTAATGCACAGTTTAGCTATTCTACTGCAATTGATCTGTTTAAGAACGTAATAAACCTGGCACTGCTCTTGATTGTAAATACAATTAGTAAAAAGCTAACGGAAGAAAGTCTATGGTGAAGGTGGGATTGGTGTGATAAAAAGTGCAACTAAATCGAAGATTAGAAACTCGAGGGAAGATGCTATCTTCAATGTAATTACGACAATTTTACTTATTTTGGCCTGTCTTGTGGTCTTGTATCCCCTATATTTTGTTGTGATTGCATCTATAAGCAATCCAGACTACGTGCTAGCAGGAGAAGTAGTGCTGTATCCAAAAGATGTGACCTTTTCGGGCTATAGAAAGATTTTCAAGTTTGAAAACCTATTAAATGGCTATAAAAATTCATTCTTCTATGCACTATGTGGGGGATTCATGAGTGCTGCTCTCACTTTGTTTGCAGCGTACCCGCTATCTAAAAAGGACTTCTCAGGGCGAAAGTTTTTTACCATATTTATATTGATCACCATGTTTTTCTCAGGTGGACTGATTCCCCTTTACATCGTGGTTGACAAGCTGGGATTAAGGGATACTCCTTTTGTCTTATTGATAGTAAATGGAATTCAAGTGTGGAACTTATTAGTTGCCAGTTCCTATTTTAAGGCAAGCCATATTGAAAGTCTCAGCGAAGCTGCGGAGATTGATGGCTGTTCTCATTTTGGATATTTCTTCAAGATACTTCTACCAATTTCAAAGCCGATTGTGATTACTATGGTACTATTTTATGCAGTCTGGCAGTGGAATGACTTCTTTAGGGCGATGATCTATCTCAATAAACCTGATTATCAGCCACTGCAGATTGTTTTAAAAGATTTGTTGGCTACTTCTCAAGTATCATCGGCTATATACGACATGATGGAGAACCAGGAAGCTTTAACGGAAATGCTGAGGGCAGCGGAGCAGATGAAATATGGGGTTATTGTTATAGCAACATTGCCAATGCTGATCATTTATATTCTCATGCAAAATTACTTCGTTCAAGGAATTACATTGGGTTCTGTAAAAGGATGATGGTGAAATTAATTTTAACATGCTGTAATATAAATATAATATTTAAGGAGGATGTATTATGTCTAAAAAAAGAAGGATTATTAAAATTTTGTCGCTATTATTAGTTGGCATTCTTATTTTAACAGCTGCGGGATGCGGTTCAAAAAGCGACAGCCAAACAACTGATACCAAAGAACCGTCAGAAAGCGCTGAGACGAACACCGAGGCTAATACTGAAGAATCATCATCTGAAA
>CALGOY010000304.1 GCA_937960725.1 uncultured Bacillota bacterium | reverse complement strand
TTCCTGGCATTGGCAAAATGGGAAAGCAGCACCGCATCCATCCCAAAACAGAACTTATCTATATTCTGGATAATCTTAAGCCCTTTAAACTGCAAATCATCTATTCTTTCTCGCTCATAAACAAGTCCAGTGTATTCATTATAAGCCACGCAAAATCTCCCCTCAAACTTTCGGCAAAATCTAGTCATCCAGCAATGCAATAAAAGCCTCTATCTGCTCCTTGCTGGTGAAAGGTCCAGGTCTAGCATAGCGAATTTGCCCTTCCTTGTCAATCATGAAAGTTATGGGGATCCAGGTTATGGGAACTATGTCGTTGTATTTAATCAATACCTTATCATCACTATCAAGCAGTACTGGAAACGTATAGCCGTTTTGCTCGATAAATTCCTCCACCTGCTTCCTTGCCTTTTTACTATCGCTGCCACCCCTAAGCTGCATGCTAGTAGAGTTTACCGCCAGTATAGCCACTCCCCTATTCCCATACTCCCTGTGGATCTCCTCCATATCCGGCATTTCCTCTCTACAAGGCGGACACCAGGTAGCCCAAAAATTCAAAAAAACGATCTGCCCCTCATAATCCGACAGCTTCACCTTATTTCCCTTTAGATCCTCTAGTTCAAAATCCTTTGCCGCTACATCGACAGCAAAATAATCCATACCCTCTACAACTTCCACCGTCGGGTTGGGGACCAGTTTGCCGCTATTTTCCGGGCTCTCCCCGTTTCGTTCCCTTTCCTCCTGTCCTTGAGCCTGCTTCCCATCCCTATCATCGATATCTCCAATTTCTGCTGACCTCTCCTGCTCATCAGTTCCCTTAGGCATTCCTTCGCCCTGCCCGCAAGCTACAGTAGTCAATATCATAAGCAGAACTAAGCTCATAACAGCTAGTTTTCTAAAGCACAAACTTACTCTCATACATTCCTGCACCCTTTCTTATATCAAACAGAATTGTGTATTCTAGCTTAAAAAATAGAAAACATTAAAGTATATCATTATTCCAACAATCACCAAAATCCCGCCACTTATAGTCTTTACTAATTTCATGTGTTTATATAACTTCTCAAAATATTTCCATAAAAACCTAAGGCCGAGAGCTATTAGGAAAAACGGAAGCCCCAATCCTAAAGCATAAACCGCCAGTAAAGCCATCCTTAGCTACAGTGCTAACTTGGCTTGCCATAATATAAACCGACGTTAAAACAGGTCCAATACAGGGAGACCATCCGAAGCTAAATCCTACCCCGATTAAAAAAGATGAAATAACACCGGGGGCAGCAGGCTTAATTTGAAGCCTTTTCTCATAATTCAAAAAAGGTACGGGTATAAGCCCAGTATGGAATAGGCCGAAAAATATAATCAATATTGCGCTAATTTTCCGTATGATATCGCGGTAAGCCTGTAGAAACTGGCCCAAAGATGTAGCTACAGCCCCGAGCAAAACAAACACTAATGAAAAGCCTGCGATAAAAGCAATGGAATTGAAAATCAACGCGCGATGGGCCTTGGAATCCTCCATCATGATTTCGATTGACTGTCCCGTCATGTAGGTCAAATATGCTGGAATCAGCGGGAGTACACAAGGGGATAAAAACGATGCTATTCCCTGTA
>CALGOY010000303.1 GCA_937960725.1 uncultured Bacillota bacterium | reverse complement strand
TACGAGATTAAGCGTTGTGACTGGAGTTCAGACGTGTGCTCTTCCGATCTACTTAAGATATATTTTATTAATATCCGCCCCCATTCTTTTTCCTTTGCCTGCTGCGACAACTATTGCATAGTTTTTGTTTCTCATATATCTCTAACTCCTCTATTGTCTACTTATCTTGAGATCCGTTCATAGATAGTATATAAGAAAAAACAGCGGGATACAACCCACTGTTTTTCTAATTTTTGAGAAAATAAATATAATTAATGTCTATACAACCTTATCCATAGATTTGGGCTTTGCAAAGATCATTCTTCCTGCGGCAGTTTGCAGTACGCTGGTAACCAGTACTCCAATTGTCTCCCCTACGTGCTTTTTACCTCCGTCTACTACAATCATAGTGCCATCGTCTAAATAGGCTATTCCTTGTCCTATTTCTTTTCCGTCCTTGATCACTTGAACAGTCATCTCCTCTCCCGGCAGTACCACCGGTTTAACAGCATTGGCTAATTCATTGATATTTAAAACAGGAACTCCTTGAAACTCTGCTATCTTATTTAAGTTATAATCATTAGTTATAACTTTCCCATTCAGCATCTTGCCCAATTTCAACAGCTTGCTATCCACTTCCATTCCATCTTCAAAATCCTTATCATATATTTCTACTGGTATATCCAGCTCCTTTTGAATACGGTTTAAAATATCCAATCCTCTCCGGCCCCTGTTTCTCTTGAGCGTGTCTGAAGAATCAGCAATATGCCGCAGCTCCTCAAGTATAAAATTTGGAATTATCAGCGGCCCTTCTATAAAGCCCGTCTTACAAATATCAAATATTCTACCATCTATTATAACGCTTGTATCTAAAATCTTTGGCGAACTTTGGACACTATAAGTTTGAGATTTGTCTTTTTGAATTTTCCTAACCAATTCAGACCAGCTAAGTTCCTTCCACCGCTTTGTAGCAATGCTCATACCTAAATAGCCTAGGAATAGATATATAATGATAGTTAATAGAAGAGAAAGCCATTCTATGTTGATCTGCCGTACAGGATAAGTAGCAAGATAAGAAATAAAAAGGCCAACGATTAAGCCCGCGGCGCCAAATAAAATGTCGGTCATCGGCACCTCTTGGAGCCTCGCCTCCACCCACCGCGTAAATTTAATGAAATACCGGATCAAAGGCTTAGAAAATAGAAAAAGCATAGCCGCAAATGCCAATCCCGAAATAACATAAAGAATAATATCTTGGTATACAGACCATTGAATCTGGTTTTGCTGTAGTAAGGGAGCTATAGACCAAGCTAATGTAATTCCAATTACTGCACCTATCAAAGCAAAACTGCCTCTGATTATTCTAAGCAGCATAGCCTCACCTCCTCCCTATATTATTAACATTATACCAGATTTTATAAGGAAGAAATAGGTATTAAAAAAAATAGCGTCCGACATTAGACGCTTCCTTGTTCTACAACTCTGTCAACTAGCTCTGCTATCTCTTTCTCATCAACACCTTTTGCCAAAACTAATTCACTAATCAAAATCTGTCGGGCATTGTTGAGCATTTTCCTTTCAGCTGTGGACAAACCTTTTTCTCTATCCCTGATCATGAGGTTTCGCACTACATCTGCTACCGCATAGATATCCCCGCTTTTTATCTTATCCATATTTTCCCTATAACGCTTGTTCCAGTTGTCAGGCATCTTCGATGTATCTCCACTCATGAATTCTACTACTTTATCAGCCTCGTCACTAGGGATAACTTCTCGAATCCCAACCTGATCCACATTATCCATAGGGATCATTACCTTCATGTCACCTACCGGAAATCTAAGGACATAATACTTTTGGGTTTCACCCAATATTTCTTTTTCTTCAATGTCCTCGATAATACCGGCACCGTGCATTGGATATACTATTTTATCTCCTATATGAAACACGCCGATGCCTCCCTTAATTATTAAAATTTCTAAAATTTCAATACAATTATTATATCACAGGGAGGCGTTTTTGTCAATAAAACTGATATTTTACCATGCACTTATGGGTTTGTCAATATAAAATTGTGCTCTTTTTTGCTTTTTGTTGCCCCGCCATCCTAATTAAACTTCATATCCCGATTTTTTCCAGATTTCTTCATCGCTAGGATCGAATGGGCCTTGTATCTCCCGGTCAATTCCCTTACTGGTGATGCTATGGTCTATATCAAACACATCTTCAAGCTCTGGCATATCACTAAAGTTTAGAACAATATCATAGGGATCCTCATCTTTAGAATAATCCCTTATACCATAAGCAAAAGCAGTTTCCTTGGCTTGCAACCTATATTTTTCCATAACATCTGGGCCACAGCTGCTATTGCCCAGCCCATTTTGTTTTGCATCAATTGATAAAATCGTCTGTGGCCTTTCTACCAGTTGACCATCGTGTTTCGCCGCGGCAAGATCTTCAGCTGTATAGTGCAAAGCAGAAATTGATGTGGTTATATCCATTATATATTGATATCCTACCCTCTGTAATCTACTCGGCCCTAATCTTAATATAGCTATAAACGCTTTTTGCTTCTAGTAATTTGGGAGTTATTCTGCGATCAGGAGTGACTACCCCATCTATGCAGAAGTTCCCGTCATCGATTACACCGAGGTAGTCAGAGCCATAGGCAAATATTTCATTGCCGTCCTTATCCACGGTTTTAATCCCATGGTCACACCATTCCCATATAAAAGCCCCTGAAAGACAAGGATATTCTTCAATGGCGTTCCAGTAATCTCTAAGATTTCCCATAGCATTGCCAATTGCATGGGCATATTCATTTAAAACAATAGGCTTTTTGGGGTTTTGTTTGGCCCTTTGGATAATCCAGTCCACCCCCGGATAAGTATCGCTATCCATATCTGCTATTGCATTCATCTGCCGTTTATGAATAAGCCGCGTACCATCATAGTCCTGCAATAAGCCGCCATCAGGGCAATATTCTCCCCATAGCCACATTCATTTCCCATAGACCATATAATAACTGAAGGGCTATTCTTGCTCACGTTTACCATTGTAGCTACCCTGTCAATACATGCAAAGGTATAGCGGAAATCATTGCCTGGAAGAACATCGTCTTTATATGAAATCATATGGGTTTCGAGATCCGCCTCATCCATTACATACATCTCGTATTCATCGCAAAGTTCATATAATATTGCCTGATGCGGGTAGTGACCACATCTTAAAGCATTGATATTATGTCGCTTCATCATTAAGATGTCTTTTATAATCTCTTCCTTCGTGATAGGCCTCAGATTGGTAGGACTGAATTCATGATAGTTTACCCCTTTTAGCAAGATGGGTTTTCCATTTATGTAAATCTGTCCATCGATTACCTCTACGCTACGAAATCCAATTTTCTTTTTCGCTACTTCTATCACTTTCTGGTTTTCATCATGCTATTGGCAAATATAGGCTTGGGCTCACTAGGCCAACTTCTCCATGAATTTACAGGCCAATCCGGGTTTTCCAACCCTGTATAGCCCTTTGCCAGGGGGGATTCCCCTACCCGGTTGCCCTCTGAATCATATAGATTAATTTCCACATAATGCGGACCTGCTAGCTCCCTTTTATAATTCCTTACCTTAACTAACAGCTTAAGTTCAGCATCCCGGTAATCTGAGTCCAACAAGGTTTTTACATTAAAATCGAATATAGCAACGTTCGGCCTGGAAATTAAGCTAACATTGCGGAAAATTCCTGATAAGCGCCACATATCCTGGTCTTCAAGATAAGAGCCGGCAGAAAAACGATATACCTGGCAGCATAACACATTGTTACCATGCCTTAAATACTGGGTTATATTAAACTCAGATGGCGCAAAGCTATTCTGGCTATATCCAACAAAATAGCCGTTAACCCATACTTTGAATGCGCTCTCAACGCCCTCAAATAAAAGCATCGTCTGCCTACCTTTAAAACTGTCGGGTACTAAAAAATGGCATCGGTAGATTCCCATACTATTGTGGGCATCTTCCAGTTCAGGAGGACACAGAAGCTCTTTCACAGGCTGAAAGGGTAAACGGATATTCGAATATATAGGCTGGCCAT
>CALGOY010000302.1 GCA_937960725.1 uncultured Bacillota bacterium | reverse complement strand
AACTTTTCAAATCCTTATGCAAATTATCTGGCTCCTGACCCATGTATCTTCCCCGAAGCCTAATTTCAGCTTCATCGGTACCGTTTATATTGTTTTTATATATATATTATACCTTCATAATATAGTCAGCATAATTTTATTATATTTGCTATTGTATCTAAAACGGAGCTTAAAATCTATTTTTTTACTAAAAAAATATATATTACCACTAAAAATAAAGTATAATACACAAAGTTTTGCACAAATTAATAGCGTAAGAAAATTACACTATATTGTGTAATTTTCTAATTACTTTTTATTTAAGGAGGTATGCTATCCATGGCAGCTGGAAGCAGCAATACTGGACGAAACAGACAGTTAGTTGAAGGTGCTCATCAGGCTTTAGACAACATGAAATATGAGATTGCTAGAGAACTAAATCTTCCTGTTCAGCAGGGTTCCGAAGATTATTGGGGAAATCTTACTGCAGCTGAATGTGGTAAGGTTGGGGGAGAAATGGTAAAACGCCTTATAGCTATGGCACAGAATCAGCTAATAGGGCAATAATTTAATTAAATGCTATAAACAAAAATGTGGTGATATTTAATCACCACATTTTTGTTTGTCGATTCTTGTTGCTTGCCTAAATAGGAATTTTCCAATACAATATAAATATTAAGTCAACTACCAATTGAGGTGAGGATATGTCACAGGAAATCAATGATTTAGCTGAAAATAAACTATCTATCCTATATTTTGTAAAATGCCTGGGAATTCCACTGACCAACTCTCAAATTACCCAATATTTCATAGAAAACAACTTCATGAATTATTTCGTGCTCCAACAGAGCTTTATTGAACTGGTATCAGGCGAGCTTTTAGACAGTATAACTGCAGGAAATATGGAGTTTTTCGTTCTAACTCCTAAAGGAGATGAAGTACTATCATTTTTCCAACATCGCATAACCCCATACATAAAAAACTCAATCGAAACTTTTGCGGAGCGCAATCGGGATAGGTTAAAAAAAGAAAGCCAGATTACCTCTGACTATAAAAGGATATCCGATAAAGAATATGAAGTAACCTGCAAAGTTAGGGAAAAAAATTTGATCTTGTTGGAGCTAAAACTAAACGTGCCTAGCAGTGAGCAGGCTAAAATTATATGTGAAAACTGGAAGCTTCGCGCACCAGAAGTCTTTAAGGCCATCATAGATCGTCTGATATGAAAACAATTCCATTAGGTTCCTTGCCTACTGGAATATTGGTGATTCTCTTGCTTTTTTTCCAATCTACTACCGAAACAGAATCATCGTCGGGATTTGTAACGTAGATATATTTTTCATCCTTATCTACCGCAATTCCATGGGTCATCCCATTGGTCGGTATGTTTTTAATCACTTTCTTTTTATTAAGATCTATTATTTGAAGCCCCCCTTCCTCCATGGAAGCAGCCAATATATATCTTCCATCCTTTGTTTCATACAGCTGCCCAGGAATACCTTTTAAATCAATCTCATATTCTATGCTATAGTCATCTGTATTTAATACAGCTACGCTTCCCCCATCCCGATTTTCTGAGCAAGAGCATCCTACAAACAAGCAACGCTTCTTTAAGGAATATTTCACTTGATATGGATATGACTCCAGCTTTATTGTTTTAATTATTCTATAGTCAGAAGTACTGATAATATATACGCTATTTGAGTAAGTATTAGCTACTGCCAACACTTCGGCACCAGGATCGTAGTCGATACCCTGAGGCATGGAGCCCACCGCCAATTGGCCTATAAGACCCATATCATCCATTGTAATTATAGATACTGAATCTGAATCTACATTAGTTACATATAAACAATTCTTCGACACATCAGCAACCATATAGCTCGGTCGTCTTCCTAGGAATAGGCTCTTTTCAATCTTTTTACTTTGAATATCCACGTATAACAAAGAGTCGGCATAGTACTGGCTCACAAAAATATAAGGTTTTTCTCTGGCTTTTACTAATGCATACGGCCCAGAATCGAGGGGCATATAAATCCTATAGCTCTCTGCCCAACTGCAGCAATCGATTACAGATAAACTATCGTCCCCTGTATTGGCTACAACAATCTTGTCCCCCAATTCATAACACTCCTTAATAAATTGATAGTGCAAAATAATTCTTAAACCCATATTGAAGCCTATGTTATTATATGGGGGATACATCGAAAACGTACTGTATAAAAATAAAAAAAGAAGGAACTGTGCTAATTCCTTCATAAGCAATTTATCTACAGATATCAAGGCTTCTAATATATTTTCTAGCTAGACCTACTAAGTAGAGGGAGCCGCATA
>CALGOY010000301.1 GCA_937960725.1 uncultured Bacillota bacterium | reverse complement strand
TTGAAATAGAAGCATCTGTAGAGGACAGTGGCGATAGCATAAAATCCCGTCGCTTAAAGACACCAGCAGCTTCTATAAAATCAAAAAAACAAATAGAAAGATGTGAATCTTCAAATCTGCTCAAGATAGATAGAGAGAATGTCTTGCGGGGAATTATCTTCTCTGAAATTTTCGGCAGACCACTAGCTAGACGGAAAAGATAGAGGATTTATCTTTTAAGGCGGCACAGATGTGCCGCTTTCTTTTTATGGCTATATTTATAAGAATCGCTATCCCAATATCTTAGGAATTTGCAAGCTTTAAATCAATATTTCCAAATTTATTAAATTAAATGTTAACATTTTGTTTATACATTGTACATATTTTTATGGTAGAATGGGGAAGGTGAGGTGATAAAGATATGGCACAGCTAGAGAAAAGGCAATTAGAAAAAAGGCAAAATGTAAGAAAAGCTGCCCGTACAAAAAAGGAAAGAAATATACTCAAATTTATGTTTTTAACGTTTGCCATGTTATGCCTTGTTGTTGCCGTAGGTGGTGGGTGGATTGTAAAATCATATATCGATGAGGCTCCACCTTTAGATTTGTCGAAGATCGAAGAACAGAGTGAAACATCCTTTTTCTATGATATAAATGGCAATCCTATTACTGAATATTTTGGATATGAGAACCGAATTTGGGCAAGCATTGATGAAATACCGGAAAAGTTAGAAAATGCTTTTATTGCGATAGAGGATAAGCGATTTTGGGATCATAAGGGGATAGACTTTAGGCGTTTGGTAGGCGCGGTTATCAATAATTTAACAGGAGGACGGCTGCAGGGAGCCAGCACTATTACGCAGCAGCTAGTTAAGACTCTGTATCTTTCCCCCGAGCAGACCTATAAAAGAAAAATCCAGGAGGCCTATTTGTCCATTAAGTTAGAAAGGCAATATTCTAAAGAAGAAATTCTGGAAGCATATTTGAATACCATCAATCTAGGGGAAGGAAACTATGGGGTTAAGGCAGCTGCTATGGATTATTTTGGAAAGGAAAATTTAGATGATCTAACGTTAAAAGAGTGTGCAATTTTAGCAGCAGTTCCTAAGAGCCCTACCCGCTATAATCCGCGGAAAAATTACAATGAATCTCAACAAAACCTTACGGAAGAGCGGGCCCAGTTAGTATTAGCGGAGATGCTAGAAAGTGGTTTTATAACCCAGGAGGAGTATGAGGCTGCTAAGCAAGAGAAAGTAACGATAAATAAAGAAGCTACGAGATTTAAGATGTACGATATGGCGCATTTTGTAGAATATGCCTTGTATGAAGTAAGAGATGAGCTGATAAAGATTAAGGGCTGGAACGATGATGAAGAGGGAAGGCAAAAAGCAGAGGAATATATATACTCCAACGGATTAAAAATTTATACCACTGTTGACCCGCAGGTGCAGAAAGCTGTTGAGGAGACCTTGTATAACTGGGATAAATACCCGAGCACTGCCAACGAGGAGGATGCAGTAACCGTTTCTGGGGATACTAGCTTGCCACAGCCTCAGGCTGCTGCAGTAGTGTTAGATTATCGTACCGGTCAGCTTAGGGCAATAGTGGGGGGACGTACTGCTCCTACTAAAAAGAGGGAGCTTAATAGAGCTACTTCTCCCGTCATGGTAGGTTCTACGATTAAGCCTATTGCTGTATATGGCCCAGCATTAGAAAATGGTAAATCCCCAGCCAGCATATATCACAATATTCCTGTTACGATACAAGGTTGGGATGCAAAGCAGAAGTTCCCCAAAAACTATGGGGGTGGGGGATATACAGGCCCCACTACCATGCGGCACGGCTTGGTAAGATCCCTAAATGTCGTAGCGGCTCAGACCCTTACCTATGACGTAGGCTTTGAGGAATCGAGAAACTATTTAGGACAGCTGGGCATAAATATTGACCGGGTTTCTGCCAATGGTTCTTCATTGGCTCTAGGTACTACATCGATTACTCCGGTCGAAATGACTGCTGCCTTTGGTGCTATTGCCAATGGAGGAGTTTATATTGAGCCTATTTCTGTATTGAAAGTTGTAGATAGGGATGGCAATGTGATTATAGACCGCACACAGAATCAAGTAAAAAGAAGGGTCTTTAAGGAGTCCACAGCTTGGCTGCTGACCGACATGATGATCGATGCTATAAAGGGCGGGACAGGAAAAAATGCGAAGATTGAAGGCATAACAGTAGCAGGAAAGACAGGAACTAACTCGGATCACAAGGGCGTCACCTTTGCAGGATTTACTCCATATTATGCGGGATTTGTATGGATAGGCCATGACGAGGGAAAACCTTTATCCAACAAAGCCCAAGGAGGAACTCATGCTGCACCCCTATGGCAGGCCTTCATGGCTAGGATTCATCAAGAAAAAGGCCTGACAGACAAAGCTATTATAGACAAGACCCCTGAGGAGTTGGGATTAGTTAGAAAGAGCGTCTGCAAAATATCGGGGAATTTAGCAGGGCCTAACTGCCCCTCTAAAGATGTGGTTACCGACTGGTTTACAGCAGAATCTGTCCCGAAAAAGACTTGCACTCGCCACGGGGTTATACAAATATGCGCGGATTCGGGCAAGTTCCCCAATGATTACTGTCCTGAAGAATCCATTGTAGCGAAAAGTGTATATTTCCTAGAGCCTGATTCACCCTATAGGCAGCTGTCGGCGGATCAGATAGCAAAATGGCTGCCAGATGCTTATACTGGTTTCAGCCCGGGAGATATCGAGAATTTAGATCCAACTAACCCACAGTATGCAGGGTACTTCTGTGATATTCATACTGAACCACAAATACCTGACTTCTTAGACGAGTGGGATGGCTCCCTTGAAGATATATGGGATTATTTAGAAGATCTTTTCCCGGGAAAAGATGACAAAAAAGATAAAAATAATAATGAAAACGGCAAACATAATAATGGCGATAAGAGAGATGAAGGCAGAGATCATGGCAATGATCATAACAATGGTCATCATAATGCCCCTAAAGATGGTAATAAAAAAGATAACAATAATGGTTCTAAAGATAATGAAAGTGGGCATAAAAATAATGGAGGAGGCAATAACGGAGGCAGCAATAACGGGAGCGATATTCTAAACCAAACTGAAAGCTCACAATCCTAGTTGCCGATTTTACAAAAAGACCTTGAAGCGAAGCTTTCAAGGTCTTTTTGTGTTTTTATTCAAACAAATATTTCGAATATTCCTAAAGCAATAATAATTGCGCCAGATATAATCGTTGCCCTTTTACTAAATATCTTTGATAGACATTGCGAGCCTAAAAAATATCCGACTGTAATCATTAGCAGACTAAAAACAAATGTAAGAAGCGATGTTGTGATAATATTAAGCCCAGTGGCAGCTGCGCCAATACCAAGCCCGCTATTATTTACGGTCAATGCAAGGGCCAAAACCACTGATTCTTTTATATCTATATTTGAAGAATTATCTTTATCTATTTTTTCCGGGTTTTCTAAAATGCTATCAGAATCTGCACTCTTTAGTAGAGATTTTACAATAGTCCAGCCTCCTATTAGGATTAACATGATACTTCCTATTAAATTCGATATGTTTTCTGGTATGAAGTTAACAATAATTTTACTAATGGACATGGATATAACTGTTCCCAATAAAGATACTAAAGCGATTAGAAAATTGCTTGCCAGCCCTATTTTTACTTTTTTTATGCCGTATGATAATCCTACAACAAAATTATCCGCATTTGCGGAAATTGCAAATAAAAGTGAAGATAGTATATCCATCCATCAATCCTCCATATTTGCGCAATCTGATATACATACTATTCATCGTATGGAGATTGTGTTCTAATCAATGTATTGGAAAAAATTCATATAGACTTATAAATTATCAATAAAAAAATAAAACCGGGATTTATTTAAAATCCCGGTCTTTTATCAAATTGTTATATAAACACGCTGGCTTTTATGCCGCACCACTTTTCCCTAAGTTTAGTTTTTTCAATCTTTCCGGTTGGATTTCGAGGAATCTTATCGAAGATTATTTTGCACGGGCGCTTGTATCTAGGCAGCGCCTGGCAGTATTTCAGTAAGGAGTCTTCAGAAAGCTGCCTATCCGGCTTAGCTTCTACAATAGCTACTGGAATTTCACCTAATCGCTCGTGGGGCATTCCGATTACTGCTACATCTTTGATATCTTCATGGGCTTGGAGGTAATTTTCCACTTCTACAGGGAATATATTTTCGCCTCCAGATATTATAACGTCTTTTTTTCGGTCAACCAGATATATAAACCCGTCTTCATCCTGCCGTGCCATATCTCCGGTATAGAGCCAGCCGTCCTTGATGACTTTGCTTGTAGCTTCTGGGTTGTTGTAATAGCCTTTCATAACCCCAGGGCCCTTTACAATCAATTCCCCCACTTCTCCCTGAGGAACTGGATTGCCATCTTCGTCCACTATGCAGGCTTCCCAATTATAGCCTGGAAGCCCTATAGCTCCCACCTTATGAATATTTTCAACGCCTAGATGAATACAGCCAGGGCCGGTAGCTTCGCTTAAACCATAATTGGTATCATAGAGCTGCCAGGGGAAGTAGCTTTTCCACTTTTTGATAAGGCTGGGAGGCACGGGCTGTGCACCGATATGCATAAGCCGCCACTGATCCAGCTTATAATCATTTAAATCTACTTCTCCGCTTTCAATAGCATCTAGGATGTCTTGCGCCCAAGGCACTAAGAGCCACACTATGGTAGCCTGTTCTTCTGATACGGCCTCCAAAATCCACTGGGGTTTCACTCCTCGAAGTATAACCGCCTTAGATGCAACAAGCAGACTTCCAAACCAATGCATCTTTGCACCAGTATGGTAGAGGGGTGGGATGCACAGAAAATTATCTTCCCGAGTCTGCATGTGATGGCGATTTTCAGTAATGCAAGCTGAAACTAAGTTCCCGTGGGTTAAGGTTATGGGTTTTGGGGTGCCGGTAGTGCCAGATGTAAAATATAGGGCTGCTTCGTCATCGTTGCTAATAGCTATATTGGGAGGACTGTCAGAAGAATTTTGCAATATATCGAAATAGCTTTCAGCATAATCTGGTGTATTCTCTTTTCCGACAAATATATAGCTTTCAACACAATCCATTTTATTTACAATTTCGTCTATGCGCTCTATAAATTCAGGGCCATAGATTAGGGCTTTTGTTTCTACCGCTTCTAAGCATTTTTTAATCTCTTGGCTAGTAAATCTAAAATTTAAAGGCACTGCCAAAGCTCCTGTTTTTAGGATGCCGAAATATACAGGAAGCCATTCTAAACAATTAGTCATCAATAAAGCAACCTTATCCCCTTGTTTAATTCCGCGATTTAGTAAGGCGTTGGCAATACAATTAGACTGCTGTTCAAATTCTTTCCATGTAATTTCCCTGCGTATTCCTGCGCCAGGATCTCTTTCTATTAAACTGACTTCATCTGGATACATCTGTGCATTTAAGAAAAGCATTTCTGTGATAGGCATAATAAAAAAACCCCCATTCTTCCGTACTACAATATTGTTTATTTATATAGATGATTGCCTTTGTAATTAATAAGCAACCGTATAAGCACCGTACTACCAAATGTTATTATTTTTGATACAATATACTTATTAAAAACTTATTCTGATTTTAGGAACGTATAAATATTTTAATAAGATTATAACATAAAATAGAAGATATGGAAAGGCATCATCGGCGATTATTTTTTATTTCCAAATTGGAATACTAAGATATTGCTTTTTATAAATTTCATGTTGACAGTTTCTTCAATTTGTAGTATTATTTTTACTAAACATATAGATTTACTTGGTAAATTGAGGTGTGCAGCATGAAGATTTCTACAAAAGGACAGTATGGGTTGCGGGCTATGGTAGATTTAGCAATCCATTCTACAGGAGAGCAAATTCCTTTAAATAGCATAGCGGAGCGGCAGAATTTATCTGTGGGCTACTTGGAACAAGTATTCTCTAGCCTTAGGAAAGCTGGATTGGTTAAGAGTGTAAAGGGTCCCCAGGGAGGGTATAGC
>CALGOY010000300.1 GCA_937960725.1 uncultured Bacillota bacterium | reverse complement strand
ATAAATTAAATTTAAAATAATAATTGGTTGTGATATAATAGGAACTGGTAGAGCTTTTCCAAGGAGGAATATAATATGCCATTTAAGATAGAGAAGCCCATAGGAGTTATAGGAGCAGGGAATATGGCTACAGCTATAGTAACGAGCATTGTAAAAAAAGACCTAATATCTCCTAAAAAGATTAACATTTTTGATATAGACCGTGAAAAATTATTAAAGTTGGCAGAAAAAACAGGAGTAAATATAAGTTCATCTAATAAGAAGGTAGTTGAAACTTGTCCTATAATAATTCTAGCTGTGAAACCTAATAGCTATCCTTCAGTTTTAAATGAAATAAAAGATAGCTTGAACGAAAATCATATCCTCATATCTATTGCAGCTGGAATATCTATAGAATATATAAGAAAAAAGACGCAAGGCCAGTGCAAGATAGTAAGGGTAATGCCAAACACCCCTGCTTTAGTAGGTGAAGGAGCTATTGTTGTTTGTAAAGAGCATGACCTTGATGAGAAACAAAAAAGAATAGTATTCGAAATACTTTCCTCTCTAGGAATGGTTCAAGAGGTAGAGGAAAAATATATAAACGCTGTTACAGCTATTAGCGGCAGCAGTCCTGCATACGTATATATGTTTATTGAAGCTTTAGCTGATGGAGGAGTTATGATGGGGCTATCTAGAGAGCAGGCATACACACTAGCGGCACAAGCTGTATTAGGGGCTGCTAGGATGGTTTTGGAATCCCAGGAACACCCCGGAGTTTTGAAGGATATGGTATGTTCTCCTGGAGGCACTACAATTGAAGCAGTATATGCTTTAGAACAAAAAGGCTTTCGTGGCATCATAATGGAAGCAGTAAAGAAATGTGCTGAAAAAGAGAAGGCAATGAACAAGAAAGGAGATTAAAATACTGAATGGAACTTATAACCGAAAGAAAAATAGGCAATAAATATGAATACTGGGCTTATATTAAAAAAATTTTAGAAGAAAACAGTTTTCTAGTACAACCATGGAAAGAAATAAATTATGGCCTGCAGTTTTATGTTGAAAAAGAAGGTATTAAGGGACTACTTAGAATATACGATGGTAAAAAGGGATTAAGGATAGATAGCTCCCAAATAAAGGATGAAAATTTCCGAAACCTTATAGAAAGACTCATTTACGCCAATAAACATCTTTATCATGAACTAGAGATAGAAGAAGATAGAGCGGTAGAAAAAAATGAAATCGAAGAGCTAATTGGCATTGACGAATCGGGAAAAGGAGACTACTTTGGCCCTTTAGTAGTTGCTGGAGTCTTTGTTGACAGGAATACAAGTATTAGGCTAAGGGAGCTAGGGGTTGATGACAGTAAAAAGCTATCTGATACAAAAATCAGAAACATGGCTAAGGAAATTAAACAAATTTGCCCTTATGATATTGTTATTATTCGCAATCAACGTTATAATGAACTATATGAATCTATTAAAAACCTCAACAAGTTATTGGCCTGGGGCCATGCACGGGTTTTAGAAAACCTATTATCCCGGGTAGATTGTTCCTACGCTTTATCTGATCAGTTTGGACAACCAGAATTGATCCAAAATGCCCTTATGGCAAAAGGAAAAACGATTACTTTAAAACAAAGGCCTAGGGCTGAAGATAACATTGCAGTTGCAGCTGCAAGTGTACTAGCAAGAAACGAATTCATACAAGCGATAGAAGAAATGGAAGAAGTGTATGGGATTAATTTTCCGAAAGGTGCTTCTGCCAAAGTCCTAGATGCTGGATATAAATTTATAAATAAGTATGGAAAAGATGAATTACATAAGGTTGCGAAATTGCATTTTAAGACAACGGATTCATTAGTAGGTATTTAAAAAAATAAAGGTTAGGAGCAAAAGCGATATGAATATACTAGTTACATTGGATTCAAACTATATCTTTCCTTTAAAAGTTATGCTAAAATCACTTTTTATAAATAATCGAAAAAATAGTTTTTCGATTTATTTAATGCACTCTAGCCTCAAGGATTATGAGATAGAGGATTTGAATGATTATATTGAGAAGCACGGAAGTAAGTTGATAGTCGTATATGTAGATGACGATTATTTTAAAGATGCGCCAACTATTTTCTATTACACGAAG
>CALGOY010000299.1 GCA_937960725.1 uncultured Bacillota bacterium | reverse complement strand
TTTACTTATAAAATATATCAAGAAAAGAATAATTAATCCTTTTAAAACCTGCTCAGCGCGGGTTTTCCGAATCAATAATAATAACTGATAAACTACAAAAGCCACAATAGCGATATCTATAATATGGCCGATTATGTAAGGAAACTGAAAGTAAGGCTCTAGCCATCTTATAAGATCCAGAAACCACGCCCACATGCCTTCACCCCCTGTTTTTGTGGCTTATGGAAACTAAAACTGTTTATTTTTTCCTTTTATAATATTGTCCATTCCATAAAAAAATAGTCCTAAGTCAATCTATATCTTATTATATACCACAAATATATAAAGTGGAAATAGTTTGTTACAATATTTTTAAACTCCCAAAATAAGAATATTACGAATACCTCTCTACTTTAAACCTGTAGATATCGTAAGGTTCAGAAGGTCCTATTCCTGCTCTTTCTAAAGCCATATATATTTGATGCTTTACCGTTTCTATGCCTTCCAGGCCAGGAAGTATTAAGCCTGACCTATTCTGCGATGTTACAAGCACCCCATATTTATCTTTATCTAGCTTTTTTATTGTTTCTACCGGTTCAAATTCCTTTAGAACATCTACTAAGTAGGAAAGGTTTTTTAGTTCATCCCGGCTTACAGGATAAAATCTCGGATCTCTGGTTCCTGCAGCTATAGCATTTTGAATAATCTCCTGTGCAATGTTTTCCCTTGTGGGCCTTATGGTCCCAATACAACCTCGAAGCTGGCCGTTATTCTTGATTAGAACAAAAACCCCGGCCTTTCGTTCTATCATATCCTTGGGCAAACCAGGCATAGGCGATATGGTTTCTCCATTTATTATATAAGTTTCTAGAGCCTGTTTAGCTAAACTAACGTAAGCGCTATGTTTGCTATCATCCATCATATTGCTATCTGTGCCTCCTTGTCTTCTGTCTTAAGTTTAACACAAAGATGAAAAATCATACAGCGAAGAAGCCAAAAATTGTATCTACTGCTCTGCAAAATAGCTGACAATTCCGCTATAAATAGCCCATGCTATTTTTTCCTGATATTCATCTGTTTTTAATAATCTTTCTTCCTCTGGATTGGAAAGAAATCCGCATTCCACCAATACTGTTGGAGCCGAAGATGCCTTTAAAATGAGATACTGATCCGAGGCTTTAATTTGTCTAGTATTCCCACGATTTAAAACCCTAATCAGCTGATCTTGAATAGATTTTGCTAATCTTTTACCTTCCTCACTATTCTTCATATAAAAAGTCTGAGCACCGTAATACTGGGACTGGCTGAACATATTCAAGTGTATGCTTACCACTATATCCGCACCGCTGTTACGGATTATTTGCACCCTCTTATTCATATCCTCCCTTTTAGTCTTTCCTAGCGCTTCATTGGTAGTTCGAGTCATGATAACCTTGGTTCCTTCCTTTTCTAAATAAGCCTGGAGCTTCTTGGAGATCTTCAGGTTGATTTCATCTTCCCGTGTTCCCCTGGGACTTACGGCTCCGGGATCTCTGCCTCCGTGGCCTGCATCAATGACTACCACCTTTCCATAAGCTGGAGAGCCGAAGGTAGCTAAATAGCGATCCTCCTGCATCTTAGCCACATAAAATATGGCTAGAATAATGCCGAATATAATCCATAGTATAAATAACCATTTTCTATCAATATAATAAACTCTCATAAAAAAACCTCCGAAAGAAATCCTATTATATCTATAGAATATTCTTTCAGAGGCTTGCCTTATGAAAAATTCTTTTATTCTTGAACAATATTTTCTATATAGCCTATTTTCTCAATTTCCACTCTAATCCTATCATTTGCTTTCAAAAGCTTGGGAGGATCAAATCCCATGCCTACCCCAGCCGGCGTCCCCGTAGCTATAATATCCCCAGGCTCTAGAGTAAAGCCCTGAGAAATAATGCTGATCAGTCTAGGAATTTTATAGATCATCATTCTAGTATTAGCTTTTTGCCGCTGCTCTCCATTTACATAGCTAGATATTTCTAATTCTACGGGCTCTGGAATTTCATCCCAGGTAACTATCCAAGGGCCCATCGGACAAAATCCGTCTAAGCTTTTTCCTTTAAACCATTGCCCATGATTCCTCTGGAGATCCCTAGCAGTAACATCATTGAGAATAGTATATCCAAATACATACTCCATGGCTTCCTCTTCGGAAATATTAGCTCCTCTTTTCCCGATAATCACCGCCAGTTCAGCTTCATAGTCCACCTGTTCTGTAATACCTTTATGTAGCGGGATAGGGTCAAAAGGGCCAATTACCGTGTTAGTCGCTTTAGTAAAAAAGCGTGGATGCTCTAGAGCTTGAGCATTAGAGTCTTCATCACTGCTAAGCTCCTGAATGTGATCCATATAGTTTTTTCCTACACATATAATATTGCGGCTTGGCTTGGGGATAGGGGCTAATATTTTTACTGCATCTAGGGATACCCCATTATCAAACTCAATGTTTTTAATTTTTTCTATCCCCTCTATCCCCTCTGCTTTTATAAAATCCAACAAGCTATTCCAGCCCTTATCTCCCTTCCACTGGGAAGAAGGGCATACAATCCCCCTTTCAGGACTTACAAGGCCCCAATCTTCCACTCCGTTTAATTCAAAGCTCATTAAATACATTTTATATTACCCCCCATACTTCATTAAAAGCAGGTTCACCTTCATAAAATTTTATCATATATTTCCATGATTGTTCAATATTCACTCTCAGTCCTTTCCACTAGTTGATCCTTCCCATAACAATCCTGACCTGATGCTCCTTTCCATCGTTGACTAAGAAAATCTTTTTATCAGGAACTTCCTCGCCATCCTGTATAACTGCTTTTATGCCTTTGTTAACCCTATCAGGATTGACGATGTCTATTCTATACAGAGTATCCTTATAGCGGTAGTTTATAGTAAACTCCTTCCAAGCCTTAGGAATACAGGGATCTATATACAGGACATCCCCGCGGAGCTTAAATCCTAATATATGCTCTACTCCTACCCTATACATCCAGGCAGCTGAACCTGTATACCAGGTCCAACCACCCCTGCCCACATGGGGCTCTGCGGCATATACGTCTGCTGCCATAACGTAAGGCTCGACCATATATCTATTGATTTCTATATTGGTACGGGTATGGTTGATCGGGTTAATCATGTGGTAAAGCTCCCAGGCTTTATCTCCTTCTCCCAGCTTTGCAAAGGCCATTATGGCCCAAGTAGCAGCATGGGTATATTGGCCTCCATTTTCCCTGACCCCCGGCACATACCCTTTTATATAACCGGGCTCAAGGGCTGACTTGTTGAAAGGAGGATAAAGCAGCCTAATCAATCCCGCTTCCCTATCCACCAAATGAGTTTCCAATGCCCTCATGGCAATTTTAATTCTGCTATCCTTCCCTGCTCCGGATATCACTGCCCAGGACTGAGAAATAGAGTCTATTCGGCACTCATCGTTTTGTTCAGAGCCTAAGGGGGTACCATCATCGAAATAGGCTCTGCGATACCAGCCGCCATCCCAGCCGTTTTCTTCAATAGCATCTTTCAGTTCTTTAGCTATTTGGGCATAGCGAGCTGCCCTTTCATTATCGTTTCTAGCCTTACAAATCGGTATAAAAGAGTCAAGCACTGTGTATAGAAACCAGCCAAGCCATACGCTTTCCCCTTTTCCTTCATCTCCAATGCTATTCATTCCATCGTTCCAGTCTCCCGTTCCAATCAGCGGAAGCCCATGCCTTCCAAAGTTTAAAGATTTCTCAATTGCGCGGATACAATGATTATATATACTATCCTTGTATTCAGACAATCCAGGTATGTTATACCGATCCTCTTCTTCATCCCTTAAGGGCTCATCCTTTAGATAATGGGTTTCTTCATCCAGTATAGACCAATCCCCTGTTATCCTTATATAATCCGCTGTTACATAGGGAAGGAATAGCAGATCATCAGTAATCCTGGTCCTGATACCATGACGAGGCGGATGCCACCAATGCTGTACATCTCCTTCTGTAAACTGATGCTCGCTATTTATCAGTATCTGCTGCTTCATTCGCTCCGGTGAACTATAAGCAAGAGCCATTACATCCTGTAGCTGATCCCTGAATCCAAAAGCTCCACCGGCTTGATAAAATCCAGTTCTTCCCTTAAGCCTGGAGGATAGAGTTTGATAGATAAGCCAGCTATTCAGCAGGATATTCATCGACATATCGGGAGTAGATACCTGGATTACACCTAGTTTCGCCTTCCAGTAATCCTTAACCTTCTGCAGTTCTCGATGAACCTCGTCTATATCATGATATTTTTGGATAAGATGTCTAACTTTCTCAATATCTTCTCCTTGGCCCATGGTAAATACTATCTCTCTTTCCTCACCTGGCTTTAACTCAATAACAACCTGTAAGGCTCCGCAGGGGTCGTATCCCGCTCCGGTGCTGCCTGACAACCCCTCCCTCTCAAGGGCATTGGGATTTCTCAGGCTCCTATTCCTTCCTATAAATTCAGCCCTATCTCCTGTCATAGTGGCATTGGGCTCATTTACGCTTATAAAAGCAAGGTACTGGCCAAATTCTTCGTTATAAGGATTCCTTGCCAGTAGAGCCCCTGTTTGTTCATCCTTTTCAGTGACAATAAACAAATCTGTCTCCATGCGGCTTACGCCTAATACCCATTCAACATATAGGGTAACTGATAGGCGGCGGGAAGCTTTATCTTTATTCTTCAGTTTAATTACGTAAAACTTTACAGGGTCATGGAGCGATACAAACATCGTCTGGCTCTGCTGAAGCATATTGCTACTATGCTGGAATACGCTGTATCCCTGGCCATGGCGGACCTTATAAAGGCCATCTTTCCTGATGGGAAGCGGGGTGATTGTCCAATAATTGCCCTTATCTTCATCCCTTATATATACTATCTCTCCGGGAGTATCCCTAACAGGATCATTGGACCAAGGGGTTAGCTTGTTCTGACGGCTGTTTTTATACCAAGTATATCCCCCTCCCGATTCAGTGACGATAAATCCAAAATCATCATTGGCTATTATGTTGCTCCAGGGCATTGGCGTATATAAGCCTGGTGCAAGCCTAATTACGTATTCACTGCCATCTTTAGCAAAGCCTCCTAAGCCATTGAAGTATAGCAGCTCTTCATCCTCTTCCTCATCGAAATTATCATCCGGATCTTCCTGATGAGGATAAGGATTTACTTTAAGCGGCGGAGGCAATTGTTGGTTTGCCTCTGATAGCTTTATTTGAGACTCTATCGAACCTTTGTCCGGAGAGATATATAGTCTAGCAACTGCTTTGAAAAGATTTTCCTCTTCTTCAGACATAAGGCTAGATGATATGAGAAATACTCCTCCTGGCTTATTTTCTAAATCTCTAGCATGGCTTACTGTTATAAGCTCCCGGACTCTGTCCTCTACCGGCTGTTCATAGCTGTTGCCATATCTATTAATAATTACTAAATCTACGAACAAGCCTTTTAATCTCCAATATTCATGGGCTGCCAGCATCTGCCTAACTATCTGGAGCTGTTCTACCTTATTAATTTCAACGACCACAATTGGCAAATCCCCAGAGATGCCAAATGCCCATAAGCCAGATTTCCCCTTTGTATTTTTTATAATAGCTTCCTGCTGAAGCCGCCTCATCGGACTTAAAAAGAGAATATTGGATGCCATCGCCTGGTAGAGGTTCACATCCCTATCCGAAATATTCAGATATCTCATCTCCACCTGGCTATGGGTCCATGCTAGTTCGAAAGCTCTAGATACTACTGAGGGGCTTTGATATTCCCTAGCTAAGGCAATAGCGCTTTCCCTGCTGTCTGCTGCAGCAATAATGAAGGAAATTGTTGCACTTTGTCCTGGGCCGATTCCAATCCTCTGCCTGAGGCTCATAATTGGATCTAGCACAGAGCCCACTGTATTGGATAAAGGCTGCTCAGGATCCAGTGCCCTCGGACATTCTAAATCCCTTCCTCGGCCGATAAACTTCTGCCTACTGGTTTCATATTGTATACTTCCTATTGCTTCACCTTCCAACACCAGGCTGTGAGCAAGCCAAATTTTTCTTTGATTCTTACTTCTAAGCCTTCTAGTAGCTAGCAAAGTATTATGCTCTGATACATATTCGGTTTGCACAAACAAGTTAGAAAATGCAGGGTGAGCCATATCATCCTGTTGTCCAGTAATAATCGGCTCGAAATAACTAGTTACCTCTAATACCCGGCCGTATTCACTGTTATTTGTAAGGGTTATTCGTCGGATTTCAACGTTGTGCTCTGGAGACACTACCACCTCCATCTTAGTTTCAATATTTCCATCTTTCCTTGTATATATGGCCTTTTCTGGTTCAAAGACCACCTCATATTTTTCTGCTTCTACGCCGCAGGGCTGTTCAGTGGCAGACCAGTATTCATTAGAATTTAAGTTATGGATAAAGAAGAATATCCCCCAGTTGTCTCTGGTAGCATCTGAACGCCAGCGGTTTATGGCCATTCCTTGATATTGGCTATAGCCCGCTCCGCTATTGGTCAATACTGTGGTATAATTTCCATTGGACAAAAGGTGGGTCTGGGGAACCCCAGTCGGCTTTTTATTTGTTTCTATCCTCGCCAATTATT
>CALGOY010000298.1 GCA_937960725.1 uncultured Bacillota bacterium | reverse complement strand
AGCCAGAGATAAAAGATTACTGTATAAAGAGCGGCATGACATCACTGGTTCAGGACTTTGATGTAACGGAAGGATCCCCGGCTTATGAAGCAGGTTTAAAAGCGGGTGACAGGATTGTCAAAGTTGAAGGAATATCAATTGACGGCAGCGATTCAGATAGTGCGGAATACATTGAAAAATTTAAAGAAACAATTAATGAGAAAGGCAATCAAGAGATTACTATTACCGTTGAACGGAATGGAGAATTCAAACAATTTTCCGTTGTGCCACAATACTCGGAGGAGCAGGGCAAATATATTATAGGGGTGACGTTCGGAAGATATAGGCGTTTTGGTGTTTTTAAATCACTGTGGATGGCTAGCGTTCAAACCTTAAGATTGATTGTAATAATGGTACAGGCAATAGGAACTATTATATTTGGAGGGCAAGGGATAAGTCAATTAACCGGCCCTGTAGGCATAGTGGGCGAAATCAAAACAGCTGTAAACGCTGGTTTTAAGTATATTCTAAATTTAGCCATAATTATTACCATAAATCTTGGAATTGTAAATCTTATTCCATTTCCTGCTTTAGATGGAGGCAGGCTAGCTCTTCTAATCGTAGAAGGAATCAGAGGCAAGCCTTTGCCTCCAGAAAAAGAAGGTTATATCCACTTTATCGGATTTGTGCTTCTTATGCTACTGATGATAGCGGTTACTTTCCAAGATATAAGCCGGCAATGGTTCTAGTATAGAAAATATAAGCTAACTTATCAGGAGGCAACAATGAAAAGAAAACTGACAAGGAAAATTCGGGTGGGCGATATAGCTATAGGGGGCGATTCGCCCATTTCTGTTCAATCTATGACTACTACAGATCCTAGGGATCTAGATGCAACGGTAAGGCAGATTAAGGAATTAGAAGCTGCTAATTGTGATATTGTCCGAATATCTATTTTAGATGTTGAATCTGCCAACAATATAAAAAAGATAAAGGAACAAACTAATATTCCTTTGGTAGCTGACATCCACTTTGACTATAGGTTGGCTATTGAAGCTGTCAACAATGGAATAGATAAATTAAGAATAAACCCGGGAAATATCGGAGACGAAAATAAAGTAAGGGAAGTAGTTGCAGCAGCAAAACACAGGAACATTCCCATACGCATTGGAGTTAATGCAGGCTCCCTAAAAAAAGACTTTTTAGACAGGTATGGGAATACATCTACAGCTATGGCCGAAAGTGCGCTACAAGAGGTAGCCATTCTTGAAAAATACGGATTTGAGGATATTGTTATATCCCTCAAAGCATCTAGCGTAGAAAAAACAGTAGAAGCCTATCGCTATGTAAGCCAAAGGGTCAATTATCCCCTTCACCTTGGGATTACTGAGGCTGGAACTCAGTGGAGCGGTACTATAAAATCTTCTATTGGAATTGGAGCGTTATTGCTTGAGGGTATAGGAGATACATTGAGGGTTTCGCTAACTGCTCATCCTGTAGAAGAGGTAAAGGTAGGCTTAGAGATTTTAAAATGCCTGGGCCTTAGACAAGAGGGCATTGAAATAATATCCTGTCCTACATGTGGCAGATGTAATATCGATTTGTTTAATATAGTTAAAAAAGTCGAGGAGAGAGTTAGCGATATTAAAAAACCTCTAAAAGTTGCAGTGATGGGCTGTGTAGTAAATGGACCCGGTGAGGCTAAAGAAGCGGATATTGGAATTGCGGGGGGAAAGGGAAAAGTTGTGTTATTTAAAAAAGGAAATGTAGTAGGCACCTACCAGGAGAACGAAGCGGTAGATGTGCTTGTCAAAGAAATTAGGAGGATTTCCGAAAATGAAAAATGCAGCCGCAATCATACCAGCTTACAATGAAGAAAAATATATTGGAGATGTTCTATCCGTACTTTTGCCTGTTGAGTATCTCTCGGAGATAATAGTGGTTAATGACGGTTCTACTGACAGGACTTCAGAGATAGCCCGTTCATTTGGTGTAACAGTAATTGATCTTCCCAGTAATCAAGGAAAAGGAGCAGCTATGAGACAAGGCCTTCTCCATACTGAAGCCTCTGTTATTCTATTTTTAGACGCTGATTTGATAGGCCTTACCTCATTGCAGGTTTGCGATCTATTGCTCCCTGTAATGCAAAATTATGCTGATATGACTTTAGGCCTATTTCACTCTGGAAGAGCCGTTACTGATATCGCTCAGAAAATAACCCCTTTTTTAACTGGCCAAAGGGCTGTGAAAAGATGGGTATTAGATGCTTTGACAGAAGAGGATTGGTTGTCCGGTTTTGGCATTGAAGTGACGTTAACCCGAATTGCAAAAAACCTAAATATAAGAATGCTCGAAATACCACTTATAAACGTAACCCATGCTATGAAGGAGGAGAAGATGGGAATTGTGCGGGGAGTAGCAGCACGGGCTAAAATGTACTGGGAAATAGCAAAAAAATGGCATCATACATAACAAGGAGGAAGATGGGTGAATACAGAAGAAAAATATTTCTTCAGCGAATCTCCCCTGGCTAAAACATTAGAATCCCCATATAAAGAATGGCTAACTAGTTGCATATTAAAAAAAATAAGAGTATATAAAAAAAGTCGCAGATGGGATATTTTTATCCAATCCGATTTTCACATTGACAGTAGTAAAATTTTTAAGCTAGAAAGCATCTTGGAGAAAAAAATAAGAGGAATAGATAAGGTTAAAATACATGTTGAATATTTAGGGGGAGTGGAGTGGTTTTGTGAAAATTTAGATAATTTATGGATGGATCTTGGTAAAGAGATGCAACGGGATTTGCCATCCTTGAGCAGATGGCTCAATTATTGTAGACCATTACTTGAAGATAAAAGCCTTAAGATATTTATTAATAATCCTATGGTTTTAGAGCTTTTTAAAGTTAAATCAGTAGATAAATATATTGAAAAATGGGCATACAAAGCTTCCGGCTGCCGATATAAGGTGAAAATGTTACTTGATACTTCTGATATAAAAGCTGAGCGAGAGAAGCACTACCAGAGGATAATCCAAGAAGAGGCTGCATTTGTAAAAAAAGCAGTATCTGCTTCACAAACATCTTCACAAGAGGTATCTAAAAATTCATCTAGCGAAAAGAAGGCCGCTGCTGAAAGCAATGTGGGGGAATGTATACTAGGGAAACTATTTACCGGTCCAGCTGTATCCATAGACAGTTTAGATGAAAGCAGCGGTATGGTTATAATAAAGGGAGTTGTTTTCGACATAGAAAGTAGAGAAACCAAGAGCGGCAAAGTAATCTACTGCCTTGATGTTACTGATTATACAAATTCTATAACTGCTAAAACCTTTTGCACAAAAGAAAAAGCAGACAGGCTTAAAAGCTCCCTAAACAAAGGGGATTGGGTTATGGTACAGGGGGAATGCCAATATGACAAATACCAGCGGGAAATTGTAATATTTATAAAGGATTTAATTAAGATAGCTCCACAGGAGAGGGAAGATAGACATGACGTAAAACGGGTAGAGCTTCACCTCCATACCCAAATGAGCGCGATGGATGGCGTATCCCCGGTTAAATCTTTAGTGGCCAGGGCAGCTAAGTGGGGACACCCTGCCATTGCCATTACAGACCACGGAGTTTTGCAGGCTTTTCCTGATGCCTATGCTGCAGGGAAAGAATATGGGATAAAAATCATCTATGGGGTGGAAGCTTATCTAATAAATGACTGCAAGCCGCTAATTGCTAATGGCAATAACAAGGATTTATCCCAGACCTTTATTGTACTAGATATCGAGACAACCGGATTAAATGCATCAAAAGATAGAATTACGGAAATTGGTGCTGTAAAAATAGTGGACAAAGAGATTGTAGATAGCTTTCATACCTTTGTAAATCCAGGTATTCCAATTCCCCCTAAGATTACCGAGCTAACAGGTATTACCAACGATATGGTTAAAGACGCTCCATCTATCGAAGAGGCCTTAGCTAAGTTTAGGCAGTTTTGTGGTACTAGCGCTTTAGTCGCCCATAATGCCCCATTTGATATAGGCTTTATAAGGGAAGCATCAAAGTCTATCGATTGGGAAATTACAAACCCCATTGTAGATACCCTGACCTTGTCGAGAGAGCTTTTAAAAGATTTAAAGAAGTATAAGCTTGATATATTAGCAAAACATCTGGGGGTTAAATTAGAAAATCACCATAGAGCTAGCGATGACGCACGGGCTACAGCGGAGATTTTCATTAAGCTTATAGATATGCTAGAAGCAAGGGGAGTAAAAACTCTATCTGATGTTAATAGAGCCTTTGGCCATACTAGCAACTTAAATTCCTTGGAA
>CALGOY010000297.1 GCA_937960725.1 uncultured Bacillota bacterium | reverse complement strand
TTATCCTAGGCCAATCCGGTGCTGGCAAGACAACCCTTCTCAACATCCTGGGCGGTATGGACACCCTAACCGATGGGAGAGTAATCATGGGAGATAAGGAGATCTCCTCATTTAATAAACATGAGCTGACTCGGTTTCGCCGGGAGGATGTGGGTTTTGTCTTCCAATTTTATAATCTTATCCCGAATCTTACAGCCCTTGAAAATGTAGAGATTGTAACCCAGATGGTGAGGGACCCTCATCCTCCACAGCAGGTGCTTGAAAGCGTCGGGCTGGGAGAACGACTTCATCATTTTCCGGCCCAGCTCTCCGGCGGAGAACAGCAGCGGGTAGCTATAGCTAGAGCCCTAGCCAAGAGGCCTAAATTGCTGCTTTGCGATGAGCCAACTGGTGCTTTAGATTATCAAACTGGAAGGCAGATTTTAAAGCTGTTGCAAGATCAGAGCCGGCAAAACGGTATATTAGTAGTCATCGTTACCCACAATTCGGCGCTGGCTGCCATGGCAGATCGCGTCATACATTTGAAAAGCGGAAGGGTAGTTTCCGTTGAAAAAAATGATAGACCCTTATCAATAGAGGAGATTGAATGGTAATGGTACGGAATTCTGCATGGCATAAAAATAACCTCCGTGAAATCAAACATACATTGGAGCGCTATCTTGCTATTTTGGCTATCATTGCCCTCGGCGTAGGTTTCTTTTCAGGATTGAAGATTACCAGGAAAGCTATGGTTAAAAGTTTGGATAGTTATGTTTCTGAGCAGCAAATGTATGATTTTCGCCTTCTCTCTACCCTAGGCTTGACCGATGAAGATGTGCAGCACTTTTCTAAACAAGAGGGTATGACAGCGGAGGGGGCTATATCCATAGATTTTATTGCAAATCTGGGAAGGGAAGATGAAATTGTTTTAAGGGCCCATTCCATAACTGAAGGCATCAACCGGCTAAAAATACAATATGGAAGAATGCCAAAGACAGCAAATGAATGTGTGGTGGATTCTCGTTATTTTTCGGAGGATATCCTCGGTTCAAAGATTCAAATTGCTTCCAGCAACGATAATGATACCTTAGATGCCTTTGCATACGATGAGTATACAGTTGTAGGGATTGTTGACTCTGTAAATTACCTGAATTACGAT
Organism: uncultured Bacillota bacterium; assembly: GCA_937960725.1. Classification (GTDB taxonomy): domain Bacteria; phylum Bacillota; class Clostridia; order Caldicoprobacterales; family UBA3941; genus CALGOY01. Next base: position 6,574 of record CALGOY010000297.1, on the reverse strand, counting down.
CGAGGAACCACCAGCCTTGCTGGCGGATCTGTACATGCATTTATATATCTGCCAGAAGACGGCTTTTCAATGGATTATTACACGGAGATTTTGGTTAGTTTAGACGGCTACAGCGAAGTATACAGTAAGGAATATGAGGATTTGATTTCCGAAAAGGAAGATTTTTTAAAGGAAGAGCTAGAGAAAAGAGGAGAGCTTAGGTATCAAAAAATTGTGGAAGAGGCCCAGCGAAAAGTATATGATGCTCAGAAAGAATACAATGAAGCTTATGAAGAATACCTGGCAGAAAAGACCGATACAGAGGAGAAACTTAACCAGGCTTTAGCGGAGCTTAAAAAAGCCGAACGGGAGATCAAAGAGCAGGAAGAGAAATTAAAAGATGCTGAGCGAAGGATAGCCGATGGGGAAAAGGAGTATCGAAAGTCCCTTTTGGATTATGAGGAGGCTCTTAGGAAGTACCAAAAGGAGAGGGCGGATGCTTTAGCAGAGTTGGATGCGCGCCAGAAGGAACTTCAGCAAAGTCGCGTTTCTGTAATCGATGCTATAAAACAGATTGAGGAAAGCGGTATATTAAATCAGCATAAGCAGCTTATGGAAACGATTCTTTATTTAGAAGGGATGCTCTCTCAGATTGATAATCCAGACAGCGAAGAATATATCGCTATTGAAAGCCAGCTAAATCAAGCTAGGATGGCAGCTATGCAGATCGAAGAAACTGGTGTTATCCAGCAATACGAGGAGCTTAAAAGAACCCTTGCACAAATAGATGCAGGGCAGGAGGAGCTAGATAAGGGAAGGGAGGAAGCGAATCGCAAGTTCGCAGCTGTAGAAGCACAGCTAGCCGAAGCAAAAGCTCAGCTAGATGCAGCCAAGATCCAAATAGAGAAAAATAAGCAGGAGATCCTAAAAGGATGGCAGGCCTTGGAGAAAGGCAAGGCCGAATATGAAAAGGGCCTTAACGACTATGAGAAAGCAAAAAAGGAAGCAGAAGAGGCTTTTGCTGAGGCTGAAGAAGAACTAAGGAAAGCTAAAGCAGAGATCGATGATGCCTGGAAGGAAATAGAGGATATCCCTACAGCTAGAGTATACGTACTTAACCGGAACCACAATGTCGGATATGTCAGCTTTGAAAACGATTCTTCTATTGTAGAAGGAATTGCAAAGGTTCTTCCAATTTACTTCTTCCTGGTGGCGGCTTTGGTTTGCTCAAGTACCATGACCAGGATGGTCGATGAACAGCGGACACAAATTGGTACATTGAAAGCCCTTGGCTATAGCGATGGGGCTATTATAAGAAAATATAGCTTTTACTCTGGCAGTGCGGCTATTCTTGGATGTGTCATCGGATATCTACTAGGAACGAGGTACTTTCCCCTTGCTATATGGAATGCCTATGGCATGATATATGACATTTCATCAATGAAATATGTATTCGATGTATCGTTAGCTGTCTTTTCTTTATTTGTTTCTTTGCTTTGTTCTGCTGGTGTGACCTTTATTTCCTGTAAGGCTGAATTAATGGAAATGCCAGCACAGCTGCTCCGTCCAAAAGCTCCCAAGGCTGGGAAACGGGTATTGTTGGAATTTATACCGGTTATATGGAGCCGATTAAGTTTCCTTCGCAAGGTATCAATCCGCAATATATTCCGCTATAAACGGCGCTTTTTCATGACTGTACTGGGCATTGCGGGATGTACGTCATTGGTATTAGCGGCACTAGGCATCAATAACTCTATCCGCAATATTGTAAACGATCAGTTTGATACTATTATGATATATGATTACGATATCTCTTTTACCGAAGCTCAGAGCGAGGAGGAAAGGGCTAAATTCGCTGAGGAGTTTTCAGGTGTACTATCGGAATGTGTGTTTGTTTCCATTGATGAGGTGGAAGCAGTGCAGGGAAATCGGATTAAGAAGGCTTCTGTAGTTGCAACGGATGATCCAGATATCACAGAGGTAATTGGTCTATATTTTGATGGAAAAACTGTACCTTACCCTGAATTTGGGAAGGTTGTAATTAACGATAAGTTAGCAGAAGAATTCGATTTAGCTCCGGGTGATACCATTACGCTTATATATAATGGAATCGATACGGTAGAAGTAGAAGTCAGCGGTATATTTGAGAACTACGTTAGCAATTACTTATTTATGACTGGTAAGACCTATGAAACTCTGTTTGGGAAAGAAATTAGCTATAAAAGTGCATATGCTACGACCGAGGAAGAGGATCTCTATGCTGTATCTGCATTGTTGTCAAAAGGAGAAGGCGTAGCTAATGTAGCTGTTCTCAATGACATGAGAATCATGGTAGATAATATGATGCAGAGCCTAGACTATATTATTTGGTTGGTTATTGCCTGTGCAGGTGCTCTGGGCTTTATCGTAATCTATAATTTGAACAATATCAATATCACCGAGCGCAGCCGAGAGATTGCCACGCTTAAGGTGCTGGGTTTCTACCCAAGGGAGACAGAAAGCTACGTTTTCCGAGAAACTATTATACTGACCATAATAGGCTCCCTCTTTGGCTTAGTTCTCGGTAAACTGCTCCATGGATTTGTTATGGATCAGATAAACGTGGAGGCTGTTTCCTTCAAAAAGCAGATATTTACGTCAAGTTATGTTATCGCAGTTTTGCTTACATTCATGATTACTTTCCTAGTGAATTTAATGCTTAGAAAGAAAATAGAAAAAATCAATATGACAGAATCCCTAAAGTCTGTGGATTAACATGAAGATAAACATATTGAAGATTATAGAAAACGCTGGAGCATTATGCTCCAGCGTTTTTTTATTGTTGTACTATTACGGATATTATTGCTAGTATATTCACATCCATAATGTAGTTGAAAATTATAAGATTGCACTATAGTTGATTTAACCTGCTCTGATAAGGGTAATATTAATTAATAGAGCTTAAATATGAAATGAGCTTGTATAATGCTAAAGGATAGGGGACTTCATAGCAGACTTATGGCTGCTTAACCATAAAGTTTTAGGAGTTTGCATAATAACTATTTGACCTAAAAAGCAATACCTATGAAAACAAAAAATAGTGCAATTTTAATTAGTTGAAAAAATTGAGTCCTGAATAAATAGAAATGTATAACAATAAAGCTGGGCAAAGGGATAGATAGTGAATTTTAAATAGCCAATTAATTAAAAAGGAGGATCTTTATGGATAAAGTAAAGCTGGCTATTATTTATTACAGTATGGGGGGAACAAACTATCAATTAGCTAAATGGGCTGAAGAAGGCGCAAAAGAAGTGGGCGCCGAAGTTAGAGTGTTAAAGGTACCTGAACTTGCACCTCAATCTATTATCGATAAGAATCCTGCTTGGAAAGCCCATGTAGAGGCGACAAAATATGTGCCAGAAGCAACAGTAGATGATTTAGAGTGGGCAGATGCAATTATTTTCAGTACTCCTACAAGATTTGGCAATATGGCTTCACAGATGAAACAATTCTTAGACACAACTGGCGGTCTCTGGGCAAAAGGAAAGACGGTAAATAAAGTTGTAAGTGCTATGGCATCTGCTCAAAATCCCCATGGAGGTCAGGAAGCGACTATTTTATCTATCTATACAGCTATGTACCATTGGGGGGCTATTGTAGTAGCACCAGGTTACACAGATCCGGTTATATTTGGTGCAGGTGGCAATCCCTATGGAACGAGTGTAACAGTAGACCAGGATGGAAAAATGATTGAGGATGTTGAAGCTGCAGTTAAGCATCAGGCTAAAAGAACTGTTTGGGTTGCCCAGTTGCTGAAGAATGGAAGCAAAAAATAGTTTTAACGTCTTTTGGAAATATTGATATTGACTTTTAGCTGAAATAAGTCTATAATATTTTGTCAGGAAATATCATATCAGCGCGTTGAAGGAGCCCAGTAGATCGAAAACCGTTGCACAGAGAGGGAAGGCCCTAGGCTGAAAGCATTCCCCAATAGGCTCGATTGAAGACCAGCTCTGGAGCGCAGCGGATGGTCCCGGTATAGACCGTATGAGCTGGATCGTATGATCAATAAGGGTGGAACCGCGGGAAACTCTCGTCCCTTTAAGGGATAGGGAGTTTTTTTAATATAGAGTGAATTAGAGTATTGTAAGCTACTATTAAAAAGAAAGGGTGAAAACACGTGATTAAAGTTACTTTAAAAGATGGCTCTGTAAGAGAGTATGATGGACAGCTAACGGTGCTGGAACTGGCTAAGGATATTAGCCACGGGTTAGCTAGGGCTGCTGTTGCAGCTCAAATAGATGGGAAAACCGTCGATTTAAACACTGTAATCAACCGGGATTGCACTGTCAATATATTGACTTTTGATGATGAAGAAGGGAAGAAAGCATTTTGGCATACATCTTCCCATATATTGGCTCAGGCGGTAAAACGTTTGTATCCTGATGCCCAGCTGGCTATCGGACCAGCAATTGACAATGGTTTTTACTACGATTTCGATATAGATGAGCACTTTACTCCCGAAGATCTTGAGGCCATAGAGGCTGAGATGCGAAAGATTGTGAAGGAAGATTTGAGCCTTGAAAGATTTGAGCTTCCACGGGAAGAAGCTATAAAGCTTATGGAGGAAAAGGAAGAACCGTATAAAGTAGAACTTATTCAAGATTTACCTGAGGATGCTGTCATATCCTTTTATAAGCAGGGAGAATTTGTAGATTTGTGTGCAGGCCCTCATATTCCGTCGACAGGTAAGGTTAAGGCAGTTAAACTATTAAGCGTTGCTGGGGCATACTGGAGAGGCGACGAGAAAAATAAAATGCTTCAGCGCATATACGGCGTTTCTTTTCCGAAGAAAAGCCAGCTTGATGAATACCTAAATCGTTTGGAAGAAGCTAAAAAACGGGATCATAGGAAATTGGGTAAGGAGCTAGATTTATTCAGCATCCATGAGGAAGGACCAGGCTTTCCTTTCTTCCATCCCAAGGGAATGATCATTAGAAATGTCCTGGAGGATTTTTGGAGAAAAGAGCATATGCGTAGAGGATACCAGGAGGTAAAAACTCCAATTATTCTCAATCGGGATCTATGGGTGCGATCGGGACACTGGGATCACTATAAAGAAAATATGTATTTCACCAAAATTGATGATATGGATTTTGCTATAAAGCCTATGAATTGTCCTGGAAGTGTGTTATTATATAAGAGAAAGATATATAGCTATAGAGATCTGCCCTTGAGAATAGGAGAGCTAGGTTTAGTCCACAGGCATGAGCTGTCTGGTACATTGCATGGTTTGATGAGGGTAAGATGTTTTACTCAAGACGACGCCCATATATTCATGCTTCCTGAACAGATTGAAGACGAAATCAAGGGTGTCATCGATCTAGTCGATTATGTGTATAGTCTATTTGGATTTAAGTACCATGTAGAATTATCAACAAGGCCTGAAGAATACATGGGTTCTGAGGAAGATTGGGAGAGAGCTACAAACGCTTTAAAACAGGCACTAGAGTCTAAAGGAATGGATTATAAAATCAATGAGGGAGATGGAGCCTTCTACGGACCTAAGATCGATTTTCATCTGGAAGACAGTATAGGTAGGACTTGGCAGTGTGGAACTATCCAGCTGGATTTTCAGATGCCCGAGAGGTTTGATCTAACATATGTAGGACCAGATGGGGAAAAACATCGTCCAGTAATGATACACAGGGTGGTATTTGGTAGTATTGAAAGATTTATCGCTATTTTGACAGAACATTTTGCTGGGGCATTTCCTACCTGGCTGGCCCCTGTACAAACCATATTGCTCTCCATAACCGATCGTTCCAATGATTATATCGAAAAACTGGCTAAACAGTTTGCCGACGCCGACATCCGCGTAGAAACTGATTTAAGAAATGAAAAGATAGGCTATAAGATCAGAGAAGCTCAACTTCAGAAGATTCCATATATGCTGGTTGTAGGAGATAAGGAAGTAGAGCAGGGATTAGTGTCGGTCCGCTCTAGGAACAAAGGGGATATTGGAACTATGACTCCTGAGGAGTTTAAGGAAATGATCCTCAGGGAAATTCGCGATAAGGCTTTATAAAATTTTAGCTTGGATATTGACAAATTAAAAAATATATGATAGTCTTGAAAAGTCATGAAGTAGAAGCTATCCACTTCTCACCTTTCGGCACTGCCAGAAAGGTTTCATAAACTCCGACCTGAGGGTTGTTTTGTGTCTAAAAGTGGGTAGAGTCTACCCACTTTTTCTTATATTTGTCTAAATTTGCCGGAGGTGAATTAATATTAATAAAAAAAAGGAGCTCTCTGTTAATGAAGAGATTCGCGATAAGGAGATCAGGGTCATCGATGTCGATGGGAAACAGCTGGGGGTTATGTCTCCACGTAAAGCATTAGAATTGGCTGCCCAAAGGGACCTAGATCTAGTAAAAGTTGCGCCTTATGCCAAGCCGCCTGTATGTAAGATTATGGATTATGGAAAATATAGGTTTGATATGGCCAAGAAGGAGAGGGAAGCTCGCAAGAAACAAAGGATTATCAATGTAAAGGAAGTTAGGCTTTCCGCCAATATCGAAGAACATGATCTAAAAGTAAAGGCAAAAAATGCTG
>CALGOY010000296.1 GCA_937960725.1 uncultured Bacillota bacterium | reverse complement strand
AGAGGAGCTCAAACATACAGCTATTATAAATATGACTCCCATAGAAGCTCTGAATACTCTGTATAGACTAGTGGAAAAGGCGAAAAAACTATACGGATGTGAATACATGGGCAAGATTCATATACTGGATGAGCATATAATTAACCAAATTGGCGCCGGGGAAGTCATAGAGAGGCCATCATCAATCATCAAGGAATTAGTAGAAAATTCCATAGATGCCAATAGTTCGGCAATCACGATTGAAATTAAAAAAGGAGGCATATCGTATATCCGAGTTACTGATAATGGGGATGGGATGAGTCCCCAGGATGCTCTTTTGGCATTTGAACGGCATGCTACGAGTAAGATTAATTCCGTGCAGGATCTTAATAGTATTCACACGCTAGGCTTTAGAGGAGAAGCGTTGGCTAGCATTGCTGCAGTTACGCAAATGGAGATGGTTACCAGGGCTAGAGATAGTATCGGAGGAATACAGATTATTAACCACGGAGGAGAGATGATATCTCAAAAGGAGATTGGCTGTCCTGAAGGTACTACTATAGTCGTAGAAAATTTATTTTACAACACTCCGGCCCGCTTAAAATTTTTAAAATCCCCTAGAGCTGAAACCTCCCATATAAGCAATCTGGTAAGCAAGCTAATTCTAGGCCATCCTGATGTGTCATTTAAATATATGAACGATGGCAAAATAATATATCATTCCCCAGGGGATGGGAAGTTGGAGTCGGCAATTTTGAGTATCTATGGCAGGCAAGTAAAAGATCAGTTATTGAAAATAGACCATAAAGACAGCTCTATTGATATGGAGTTGAAAGGTTTTTTGGGAAAACCCAGCCTATCCCGGACTAATCGGAATCACCAATCTTTTTTTGTGAATGGCCGTTATGTAAAAAGCCAATTGCTTTCTACTGCGGTGGAGGATGTTTATAAGTCCTATATAATGATCAACCATTTCCCCTGGATTGTACTTCATATAACTATTCCTCCGGAACTAGTGGATGTAAATGTCCATCCTGCCAAAACAGAAATAAGATTTAAGGAAGAAGAAAAAGTTGTTGAAATTATTTCCCAGGCTGTGCTAATGGCTGTTAATAGGCAGGATATGATCCCAGAAATTAAAAATTTAGATAAACAGAAAGTAGATAAAAAAGCAGATAAAGTAATTAAGGTTAAAAAAGTAGAAAGCGAACAGATAAGTATATACACAAAGCCAATTTCAACGAAGCAGAAAAATATAGATAAAATAAAGGAAGCACAGGAAAAAGTATATGTACAAAAAAACGAGGATTCATTAGAAAAATTAGAAGACAGCAATGCTAAAAATAAAATCCATGAAGGTATGAAACATGGAATATTTGCCCATAATATAGAAAGTAAATCGACCTCCCTTAAGATAATAGGAAGACTTTTTTCTACTTACGTAATCGTGCAAGATGGCGACACAGTATTCTTTATAGATCAGCATGCAGCTCACGAACGCATTATTTTTGAGCAATATAAAGAAATGTTCTCTAAACAGCAGATTATAAGCCAACAGCTCCTTCCACCTATAGTACTGGAAGTAACCCATGCTGAGCAGTTGATACTAGAGGATTCTTTGGAAAAGTTTCATGCCCTCGGATTTGAAATCGAACCTTTTGGAGGAAGAAGTTACATAATCCGCGGCGTTCCTGCAAATCTAGGTCCTTATGATGTTAGAACTTTTTTCCAGGAACTGCTAGATAAGGCCAATGAAATTAAGACAGAAACGCGTTACCAGCTTAATATCGAAGATATTATGCAAATGGCTTGCAAGAAAGCTGTTAAAGCCAAAGATCCGCTTTCAGACCTTGAAATCGCGGCTCTACTTGAAAAAATTCGTCAGGAAGAGTTTCCTTTGACTTGTCCTCACGGAAGGCCTATAATGATATCTATGAGTCGCTATGAACTCGAAAAGATGTTCAAAAGAGTTCAGTAGTATATTTGCTACACTATGGGAAAGGGAAGGAGCATTATGGAGAAAGAACCGCTCATTGTTATTGTAGGGCCTACTGCTGTAGGTAAAACGGATATAGCAATTGCTTTAGCAAAAAGTCTCGATGGGGAAATTGTATCAGCTGATTCAATGCAGATTTACAAATACATGGATATAGGAACAGCTAAACCAACTGTTGAAGAGCGAGAAGGAATTCCCCATTATATGATTGATGTTGTAGACCCTGATCAAGAGTTTAGCGTAGCCCAATTCCAGCAGGAAGCCAAAGCAGCAATAGAGGATATTAATCAAAGGGGAAAACTACCGATTCTAGCTGGAGGCACTGGGTTATACATTAATTCTTTGATCTATCCCATGGATTTTACAGATGCAGGTGAAGATCCTGAATTTAGAAAAAAGATGAGAGCTATAGCTTCGGAAAAAGGAAATAAATATCTCCACAAAAAGCTATATGAAATCGATCCAGATACTGCCCAGCGCCTCCATTATAATGATATAAGGCGTATTATTAGAGCTTTGGAGGTCCACCATCTTACGGGAAAACCCATGTCGCACTATAATCAGAACTTGAAAAATGCAGATAAACCTTATAATTCTATAATTATAGGCCTTACGATGGATCGAAAAAAGTTATATAACAGGATTAACCATAGAGTGGATATTATGCTAGAAAAAGGCCTTGTAGAAGAGGTAAAGGGACTGCTGGAAATGGGCTATAATAAAAATTTAACTTCTATGCAGGGGTTGGGATATAAGGAGATTATAGCATATCTTGAAGGGAAGAGGACGCTGACCGAAGCTACAGAGATCCTAAAACGGGATACCCGCCGCTTTGCAAAACGGCAATATACTTGGTTTAAAAGAATTAAGGGCATTTATTGGGTAAATAAAGATGATTTTGGTTGTAAGGAAGAGTTAGTCAAGCATTTGTTGAAATATATAGTAAAATCATTAGGAAAATAAATTTAGAAAAATATTCTTTTAATTCAACAAAATTTGGTATATAATATGAAATATGAATTATGGAAGACATAGAGAAGGGTGGTTTATCTAATATGGCAAGCAAAGGAGCTGTAGTTTTGCAGGATGCATTTTTAAATCAGCTACGAAAGGAACGTATACCTGTTACTATCCATTTGACCAATGGATTTCAATTAAGAGGTCTAATCAGAGGATTTGATAATTTTGTGCTATTGGTGGAAAGCGATGGCAAACAAATGATGATATACAAACACGCAGTATCTACTGTGACTCCTGCAAGAGCAGTGAATTTGAATAAAGGGAATAATGGGAATGAAAATTCCAATGCTGAAAATCAGGCTTAACTAATTTAATACTTATAAAATATTCATTTATTAAAGGAACCTGTTTTGGTTCCTTTAATAATGCGTAAATGGAGGTTCTTATGAATATCTCAAATTTTTACCAAAAACAGATGAATATTAACCCAAAAGTGATTGAGCTAATAAAAAAAGGTGAAGAAGAGATATTTGAGCAGCTAAAAAAAATTGATACTATGGCTGAATATCACCAAAGCAGAATTTTGATGTATATGAAGGAGTGCCGAATAAGTGAGAGGCATTTTGTGCCGTCCACCGGCTATGGATATAGCGATGAAAGTAGGGATAAGCTGGACGAGCTGTTTGCATTAGTGTTTGGAGGAGAGGATGCACTAGTTAGACCCCAATGGGTATCTGGGACGCATGTAATAAGCGATGCATTATTTGCCCTGCTGCGCCCTGGGGATGTATTACTATCGATTACAGGGAAACCTTATGACACTCTAGAAGGAGTAATTGGAATAGGAGAAGAAAAAACACCCAGCTCTTTAAAAGAGTGGGGAATATCATATAAACAAGTTGACCTAATAAATGGCAAAGAGTTTGATATACCGCGAATAATGGATACAATAGCAAAAGGAAAAGTAAAAGCTGTATTCATACAGCGTTCGCGGGGATATGAATGGAGAGATTCTTTATCTATAGATAAAATAAAACAGGTAATAGATACAATAAAAAAGCAGTATCCAGAAATCTTCATAATAGTTGATAACTGCTATGGAGAATTTACAGAAGAGAAAGAGCCATCCCATGTAGGTGCCGATCTTGTATTGGGTTCTCTAATAAAAAATCCGGGAGGAGGCTTGGCTCCGACTGGAGCCTATGCGGTAGGTACGCGAGAAGCCGTAGAGCTGATGTCCTACCGGTTGACATCCCCTGCTATTGGCCGTGAAGTGGGCTCTTATGAAGCTTCTTATCGGCCCTTCTATCAGGGTTTTTTTATCGCTCCGCATATTGTTGCAGAATCAATTAAGGGGGCAGTGCTAGCTGCATGGATATTTAAAAATCTCGGATATGAGGTTAAACCCCAATGGCATGAGAAACATTCAGATATAATTCAGTCTATCCGCTTCAACACCGCTGAGGAGTTAATCGCTTTTTGCCAAGCAATTCAAACGGCTTCTCCAGTAGATGGGCACGTAGTGCCATATCCCTGGGATATGCCCGGATATTCCCACCAGGTTATAATGGCAGCCGGCACTTTCGTCCAGGGAGCTTCAATAGAGCTTAGCGCCGATGCTCCCATAAAAGAGCCATATATTGCATATCTACAAGGTGGCTTAACATACGCTCATGTTAAGCTGGCGTTGATGACTGTAGTAAATAAATTCTACGATCAAGGTTATATAAAGATATAGATAAGCAAAAAATCCCTGAACTAAAAGTTAGTTCAGGGATTTTTTTAAAATAGCCGTATAACTCCGATTACCTTACCCAATATTGAAGCATCCCGCACTATAATAGGATCCATATTTGAATTTTGTGGCTGCAACCGTATGTGATCTTTTTCTTTATAAAATGTTTTTATAGTTGCCTCATCCTCGATTAACGCAACAACAATATCTCCATTTTCTGCATTGGGCTGCTGCTTAACAATAACGTAATCTCCATCAAAAATTCCTGCTTCAATCATGCTATCTCCTTTTACAGTTAACATGAATACATTGCTGTTATTGACGTTACGCAAGTATTCGATAGGAAGTGGAAATACATCCTCGACATTTTCAACAGCAAGTATCGGCTGACCAGCTGTAACTTTCCCCACGATGGGAATATTAATCAATTCTTTTTTTGATATATGAGTTGTAGAATCATCAAGGATTTCAATTGCTCTGGGTTTTGTAGGATCTCTTCGAATATATCCTTTTTCTTCCAGTTTTTCTAAATGATTATGTACAGTTGAAGTCGATTTTATTCCAACTGCTCTACAAATCTCTCGTACAGAGGGAGGATAACCTTTATTAGCTAATTCTTGCTTTAAAAATTTCAATATTTTCTCCTGCTTTTCGTTGAGATAATTAGTCATATTCCTGCACCTCATTTCATATCTTGCAGCCATTATACCATATTGTACAACTTTTTTCAAACACATGTTCGAAATTTATATAAAAAAACACCATATTCTTCTTGACACCGAACAGACGTTCTTATATAATAGGGGTAACACAAGAACGTTTGTTCTGGGAGGAAAGCTGAAGATGATCTTAGGAAGATTTAAGATAGTATCAAAGCTGCGTTTTGGTATATTTCTCGCATCTATATGGCTGTTAATATGCCCGATAATTTCACTGGCAATGGATTATTCTAAAAGCCAAGAGGCGAAATATTACATAGAAGTCTTTGTTGAACAGGGGGATACCCTATGGGATATTGCAAAGAGGACCCTGCCTAAAAATACTGATATAAGAAGATATATACAAGAAATAAAGGCAGTAAATAATCTAGAAACTGCCTTCATAAAAGAGGGAGATATACTGAAAATACCTGTGTATCCATAAGGCGAAGTTAATCATCTCTAAGCTTGACAACTCGGGCAGCCATCCGGCGTTTATCGTCGCTAATAGCTGCATAGTGTTTTCTAGTGGTGTTAACATCTTTATGGCCCAACACGTCTGCCACTAGGTATATATCTCCAGTTTCTTGATATAGGGTAGTACCATAGGTGCTGCGAAGTTTATGTGGTGTAATATTTTTTAAAGGAGTTACTAAAGATTCATATTTTTTTACTAAATTTTGCACTGCTCTCTGGCTAATACGCCTTCTCTGCAGGGACAAAAACATTGCATCTTCGTGACCTTCTAGGGGAGTTATATTTTTTCTATCTTCGAGATACTGTAGCAGTGCCCGCCTTACTTCATCGCCAAAATACAAAATTTCCTGATCTCCACCTTTTCTTGTGACTTTAAAGCCGTTGGTTTCAAAATTAAAGTCCGATATATTAAGCCCAATGCACTCGCTGATGCGAATACCAGTTCCTAAAAGTAAGGTGAGGATAGCTAAATCCCGAGAGCGAGTATATTTGTGATACCTTCGCTGGGTTTTAGTAAGCTTTTCACCATTTTCAACTGTATCTAGAAGTTTAGCTACTTCATCTACATCTAGGCGGGTAATCGGTTTTTCATGAATTTTAGGCATATCTATCAAATCAGCGACATTTCTATCGATTTTTTCTTTTTTATAAAAATAGGAGAGCAAAGAGCGGACGGTAGCCAATTTCCTTGCTTTTCCACATTGATTATTTTCCCGTTTCTGCTCGGGGTTATATGGATTGCGATAATAGGTGAGGTATTCTAGAAATTTTTCAATATGTATTGATTTTAAATTATTTAAATGTTCGGTAGTCAGCTGACGAGGGGAGAGGCCTGCAAACTCATCAATTTCTTTAGTAAGAAAATTGAAAAAGATTCTCAAATCATAGGCATAATTAATTCTAGTTAGAATAGAGGTAATATGTTCAATTCCGCGAAAATATTCATTACAGAATTCCGGCAAGTCTTTTAAAAGTTTCCTCAAACGAACAACGTTACGAAGATTTTGTTCTTGATAATATGTTTTTTCGCTGTTCATCTAATCACATCCTTAAAGATTTATTAGTTAGTAAATTATAGTTTTGAACTAAAAAATTTTATAAAAAATTATAGGAAATAAAATAAGACATAAAGACACAATGACACAATGTAAATTGTGTAGAACAACCATAAAATTACAAAATAGCAGAAACTGATTAAATTATACCATATTATCCTTAAAAATACAATACTTTGCTTAAAAGTTGTGTTTTACGCATAGTATTTTAAACCTCTATTCCGACTCTTATTTAAGCACATTTTAGTGATTTCGTCTATTTAAAATTCTGTGGCTTATAATTAATTATCTGTAAGTTTTATAATTAATTTTATAATTGATTTTATAATTAATTATAAGTAATAAAGAATTTATTAATTAATTTACCTGGTTTCTTGGCAATATCATAAAAGTATCTACAAGCTCTCTAAAAGCTAAAACTCTTTACTACTAATAATTCCTTTAATACCTTGATAAAACCTTTCATATTCTAAATAGTATTTTAAATTATGATCACCCCTGCGGTATTTTCTGCATAGTTTTATGTAAAAATTTGTGAAAAATTAGCCGTTTTAAAAACAGACCTCCCCTTATCCCCTCTCTTTTTCGTATAAAAGCTACTATTATAGGATAATTAAAAATTTATTCATTAGATATGTCAATAGTCTGTGAAAATGTCACCTCAAAAAGGATAATTTTATTCAGTAAAAATGTCAACTATGGGTTTTAAAAAATATTACAGAGATAATTTATAGCAAAGCTATTAGAAATTTTGACGTTCGCCGCTAGGCAGGCCGGTGGGTGTAATACACCCACCGGCATAGGCAAAAGCT
>CALGOY010000295.1 GCA_937960725.1 uncultured Bacillota bacterium | reverse complement strand
GGTACTTCAGAGCGAGCCAAATTATCTAGAAATGTATTAGATACTATTATAGAGCACAATCCGGATGCTATTGCTATACAGAAAACAAAATTGCCCCCTGATGGGCCTACTAAAAAGCAATTAAAAATTTTAAAGGATAAGTTTCCAGAGTATGAAATTGTATGGAATAGTTCGGTTGAGCCAGCGCGTAAAGGCTATGCAGGCACCATGTTTTTATATAAGAATAGTTTAGCGCCATCTGTTACATTTCCAAAGATTGGAGCTCCAGGCACCATGGATGCCGAAGGCCGCATAATTACATTAGAATTTGATCATTTTTATTTGACCCAAGTTTATACACCCAATGCAGGAGAAGGTCTAAATCGTTTGGCGGATCGTCAAGTTTGGGATATAAAATATGCTGATTATCTTGCAAGTCTAGACAAAAAGAAGCCGGTTATTGCAGGAGGAGATTTTAACGTAGCCCATAAAGAAATAGATTTGGCTCATCCTGAGAACAATCGCCGTTCAGCTGGTTTCACCGATGAAGAACGTCAAGGTTTTACAAACCTATTGGCAAGGGGATTTACAGATACATTTCGCTATATTCACGGTAATGTCACAGGAGTTTATACTTGGTGGACTCAGCGGGTCAAAACAAGTAAAGTCAACAACTCTGGCTGGAGAATTGATTATTGGATAGTTAGCGATCGTATTGCAGAAAAAGTAATCAAATCTGAAATGATAGACTCAGGTCCAAGGCAAGATCATACCCCGATATTGCTTGAAATAGATCTGTAGTTTATAGACAAAAAAGGGCTATTTAGCCCTTTTTATATAATCTATTTTAAATAAAATATAAAGGAAAAGGATAGAATGAAGAGATATATTAAAGTTACTGGAGAAAATATTGATAAATATTTAGAAAGATATTTTGTGCTAGCCTGCTCGATTAGAAATTCTAGAATTAAGGCTAAAAAACTATCTATTTTGGAGGTATTGTGTTGCTTATATCCTTTGCAGGGGATTTTTATTGTCAATGGCCCGTTAAGTGATGTTAAGGGATTGATATCGTTTTTTATATTAAAAGAACATAAAGATATTCTTCCTAACTATTTAAAGAAGCTGGGATATTGTAATAAGTTCTATATTTTAGATTTTGACAATCCTGAGCTGGAAAGTACAAACGAAATTCGCAGTAAAAATCCGTTAATCTGGAAAAAAAGAAAATTCTCTATCAGGCCTTTCTATAAACAAAGTCAGCAAGTTTATATGGAGCAGTCACCTCATAATAGGCATTTCAGAATTATTGGCCATGATAATATTGTAAAAGATGTGTACGGTTACCGTGGGGATGGCAGCGAGAAGGGCAGGAGAGCTCTGCCAGTAGAGGATGCTAGGTGTTTAGTTAACTTAGCAGTGCCATCAAAGATAAAGAAGATGATAGATCCGTTTGCAGGCGGTGGTGGAATTGTATATCAAGCAAAATATATTGATAAAAATATTGAGGTTTTCAGTATTGATATTGATAGGGTATTAGCACCTGGCTTAGTATTATACGGTTCGAAACATTATGTAGGCAATTCAGCTGAAATTGATCTAGATGGACACATCTTTGATGCAATAATAACAGAGGTTCCTTTCGCACTAGAGGCTTTGGATGATATTTGCAATACTTTAATAAATCTAAATCAAAACTTAAGTCAGTCTGGAAGAATTGTAATAATGTTTTCTAAACAACAATTTGATGCTATTAAAAAATGCGTAAAAAAATTGAATTGGCATATCGTTATGTCTTGTTTAGTAAACCGAAAAGGCACTGGTGTAATGGTTATGGTATGTGTTAAATCATATAAAATATACAAGCAAGCGAAACAAATTATAGACGTTATAAAGCATATTTATTAGTTTAATACCCAGATAGATTTAGTTATAAGACTAAAGAGACAGATTTTAAAAGGTGCTTTAGAATAAGCTAATTATGAATAATAGGATTAGGCTTATAGCCAGTCGGAATTTGAATATATAATTTTAACTGGCTATATTAAGTGCAATATTAAAAGAAGTTTTATTTTTTTGGGGAAAAATAACTCATCATATTACTGGTATAGGGAGAAATAATATGGCGGCAACTGAAAAATACATAGATACTCCAACTAAGTTGAAGAATATTATTCGTTTCATAGATGGTATTGCTTTACGGTATATACCCATGTTTTTTATTCTTGGTATAGCCAACGGGCTTGTTCTAAAGATAGTGTTTGATCAAAAGGTTACAAGCAATCTAACTCTTTTATTTTTATGGTTTACTACGTTAGTAGTCAACATAGTATGGACTCATTTAGCATTAAAAACGGAATTTTCAGTATTCCATCGCCCGTTAGCATCTTACATAAAAAAGGATGCTTTATCAAAAAGGGGTATTAGAATAGTAATATATTATTTAATATTAAAATCGATAAGATCGTCAGAAGCATCAAGTGATATTTTTATTAACGCTTCAAGAAAATTAATTGAGTTTAGTTTTGCATTTACAATACTTGTTCTTATAGCAACATTTATCATTATAGCTTTAAGAAAGCCCCTGAAAGGTTAATATAAAAGGAGGAAAATATAATGTGGTATGAACCACTATTGATACTAGGAATTGGAGCAACAGTATCTTTGGGATTATATGTTTATTACCAGCCTAAAATAAATAAAATGAAGAAAAGCTACAAGAAATTCAGTAGCAAAATAAGGGAGAATCTAATTAATATGTCAGAAGATGAAAGAAAAGAGTTTTTATCTAATATGTCTACAGAAACACAGAGCTTCTTTGAAGGAATTTTAAATGGTGATTTTAGTTTTCATGGAATTGATGAATTCCATACCTTCCACCATCATCTGCAGCATGTTGAACAGGTGCATCAACAACAATTTCAAGACTTCTCACGATGGGCGATGGAGGAGGGACTCAGGTCAGTTATGCCCTTCGATGATGGTGGTTATGTACAGGGACCAGGTTTCAATCCATCGGATACCTTCGCTCATGATAGTATGAACCACAGTATGGATATGAATTCAGGTATGGATTCATTTAATGGATTTTAAACAAAGTCTTATGATATTTCTGTATTACCGATTGTCTTTGTCAAATACATCCGAGTTGTAAGAATGTAATTATATGACATACGATGATTGAGGGTGAGAAGCTAAAACTTCTCGCCCTTTGTGTTTTAACCATATATTAATTCATTTCGAATAAAGATTAACAATTTACGCAATGAACAGTCCCTTCTAAAACAACGAGACCAGATGTTCCGGTTATTGAATTAGATGGACGTATTACTACTCTTGAGTTTGGGGCAATTTGTGCAGCAGTAGGGATGTCAATTCTGGTTGACCAGTTTGGCGGATCCTGGGGAGTTGGGGACAATTGGTCTCCGAAGCCTCCAATATTAGGGATTAATATTTCGCCTACATATATATCGAAATTGCCGAATGTTTGTGGCTGTGGCAATGTTACTGTGATACTTACAGATTGGCCTCCTTGAGGTGCGAAGCTAATAAAAGCCACCCCACCTGCACCAAAAGGTAGACGCACTACAGATCTTAGAATAACACAACAAGGATAGCTTATAAGGCCAGGAACGCAGAGTACATCTCCAGGAAATATTAGATTGGGGTTTGGTATATGGGGATTATTTGCTGCAAGCGCTTCTAACCTGACCCTGAACATTTGAGCAATATTGAAGAATGTATCTCCAGGTTGAACAGTGTAATGCCCTAAAAATCCTGGAGAACATGATGCTGGAATTCTTGGAATTTGTTGTATTCTAGACATAATAAAGCCTCCATATAAAAATATTTGATTATTATACAATTCTTATAATATGAAGAAATAACCTATATTGGAACTCGAATCTTGAGTTATTGTATAAAATATAGCACTTATTCAGGCTGATGCATCAGGCTGTTGTGTCAATTACTGCATAAATTAATGCAAAAAGCCGAGGGTGTGTTTCTGAGAACTGGCAAGCTAAATGGCATCACATTAATCCCTCTTAATGAATATTATAATTTATAAATATTCATTGAGGAGGGAGAGTATGGGCTACTATGTTAATGTGAATAATATTAATATATACGTTGAAGATTTAAATCCAGAATCTAAAAAGACAATTTTGTTTTTGCACGGATGGCCAGGCAATCATAATCTGTTCGAATACCAGTTTAACAAGCTACCTAGATTAGGTTATCGATGCATTGGAATTGATACAAGAGGTTTTGGTAAATCAGATAAGTCGTTTTGTGGATATGATTATAATACCTTGGCAGACGATGTAAGAGGTGTGGTGGAAGCTTTGGGTTTACATAACTTTACTCTGGTTGGCCATTCGACTGGTGGTGCAATAGCAATAAGATATATGAGGCGCCATAGAGGTTATGGAGTGGCTAGACTGGTTCTTGTTGCAGCTGCTGCTCCAAGTTTAATTAAACGTCCTAATTTCCCTTATGGTATTGATGAGGAAACAGTATTACAGATAATTGAGGACACTTATAATGACCGTCCTCAAATGCTTCGGGATTTTGGCGATAGATTTTTCTTTCAGCACATATCGCAAGCGTTTTCCGATTGGTTCTTCCAGTTAGGTTTACAGGCGGCAGGATGGGCGACTGCAGAGATTGCAAAGACTTGGATTAACGAAGTATTATTTGCTGATATGGAAGCTATTCATGTACCTACATTAATCATTCATGGTATTCATGATAAAGTGGTTCCTTTTCAGCTAGGAGAGCTACAACGACGGATAATTCGAAACTCTAGATTGGTACCATTTAAATTTTCCGGGCATGGCTCTTTTTATGAGCAGAAGGACGAATTTAACGATTTATTAGTAAGGTTCATAGAAAGCTAAATAACTTAAGTTTAGCTATAAACTTTTCACATAGTTGAAGCTTGTGATGCTTGCTTTCAAATAACAACTACTCCCTGGCAGCATTATATTAGTAACCCTTCATGATAGATAGACATAAAATAAACAAGAAAGAGTAGCTACTAACTTGGATTTCATTGATTAAAATAGCATTGTGCAAATTAGGAGGGGAATTTAATGCTGACAAGGGAGGAATACATACGGTTATCACTGGAACTTAACCTTTTCTTTGCCCGGATTGCAAAGGAGCATTCAATTTTTTTTAGAGAGTAGCTTTACGGCGAAAGACGTAAGGTTGGCTGAAGAAGCAGATAATCTCAAAATCCAATTTGAGATGTTGCTGGCTGAGGCTGTATCACTGGCAAATGGTGTCATAAGTCCCGAAGTAATTGCTTCAGGTGAATTAGTCACACCATTGACACTAGATGCGGAGCGGATTTCTCAATATTATACCGGAATACCAATTAACTCCAATTTAACATTGGAAGAAGCTAGTCTAGCACCGGGTAGTTCGGGGTATATGCTAAACCCAGCATTGGAACGAAGAGTATTTATGCTGAACGAGAAAGCAATAAGATTAACCACTGCATTGGCACAGTTTAAAACTAAAATACTGAATAGTGTAATCTCTTGTAGATTATTTACTACAAATTATCCACTTTTAATTGATCATATACTAAGGGAAGCCAGATTCTATCTAAGAATGCTTACTAGGCTGCAGAATCGAGTAGAGATCCTCACAGAAAGGGATTTGCTGGAGCAAGAAATTTTCTGGAACCGGATCATGGCGGAGCATTCAAAATTCATTCGAGGTCTTCTTGATCCTACAGAAGTTCGTTTAATAATTACGGCAAACAACTTTGGCAAAGAGTTTGATGAATTAACTATGAAGGCAATTGCAGCCCATGAACAGGCAATGAATTTTGAAGGTGTTACTGATGAAAGTTTAAGGGCAGCAAACAGCTTAAAGGATTTCAAAGCGACGGGTACAAAAGGCTTAATAGATTGTTCAATAAAAGCAATTGCATACCCCCTGCTTGGAGACCATGTACTGCGTGAAGTAAACCATTATATTAGAATTCTAAAAGCTATGAGCATGTAGCTACTTATCTCAATCTGTTATATGGGCATTAAATGTGAATATACCTGTCTTCTGTAAGAAGATAAGGAATTTGTGACAATAGTTGTTAGACTCAAATATTAGGGTAGATGCGACTGAAGGATATGTGGATATATACTCTATACTAAGAGAGCCACTATATAGATGGCTCTTTTTTTATTGCAAATCAACAAAATAATAGCGTTAAGATACACTAGCCATTTTGTTTTTTTTATAGTAAAATAAATTACTGTGTGACAAAATGTAAACATCTTTGGCTTAATTTACTTAGAAAGGAATAGGTTAAATGAGAAGCATATTGCTAAAAAACAAACTGATTCGTACTCTCGTGGAACTGCGTGGAAATCCCCGTGCCTGTGTTTATACGGAGCCTCTATGGGGCCTTTCCATGAATCTGTGCCTGCCTTATGCAACGGTATATATGCTTGCACTTGGCATGAACGATGTGCAGGTGGGGATTATCACTTCAATTTATATGTTTTCTCAGACGATCTTTGCGTTTTTATCAGGTACTATTGTCGATAAATTGGGACGTAGGAAGAGTACAGCTATATTTGATTTTTTAGCATGGAGTATTCCGTGCCTTATATGGGCATCCAGCCAGGGATTTTGGTTCTTTGCCGTAGCTGCAATACTTAATGGAATGATGAAGATACCAACAGTATCATGGGATTGTTTGCTGGTAGAGGATGCTCCCAAGGATAAAATAACCCATATATATTCATGGGTTATAATCTGCGGCAATCTCTCAGCTTTATTTGCACCAATATCATCAATCTTAGTGGCAAAGCTTACACTGGTGCCAGCTCTGCGAATACTCTATATCAATGCTTTTATTATTATGACTGCAAAGATATTAATTCTGTATAAATTTTCAACAGAAACAGGTGTTGGAAAAATCAAACGTGAAGCATGCCGTGATAAGTCATGGGCTGAAATGTTATCCGGTTATAAAAGTACAGTACGGAAGATACTAAACTCTCGAGGCACAATATTTGCAATAATTATTAGTATATTGGTGGAGATTGTGACTATGCTAGGGATGACCTTCTGGCAAATTATAGTGTCCCGCCGTATCGGTGTTCCTGATACATTATTGCCCATATTCCCAATGATACGCAGTATACTTTCAATTGTTCTTTTCTTTACAGTTATTTCAAAAATTAAGCAAACGGACCTGAAATGGCCGCTGTATGGGGGGTTCTTAAGCTCTATTGTTGGTTATATATTATTAATTTCAATTACAAAAGCTGATGTATGGGGATATGCAGTGTTATTAATTTCATTAGCTTTTGAAGCGCTAGGTGGAGCTGTTCTAAATACGCTTAGAGAATCCTTGGTTGCAATTCATGCTGATCCAGTGGAGCGTTCAGGGGTTATGGCCTTACTTCAGACGGCGGTAATGCTAGTGAGCGTGCCCTTTGGGTATATAGGGGGGCTTTTAAGTGATATTTCGAGGACACTGCCCTTCGTTTTGAGTATTGGATTATCGCTGTTAGGTATTCTGGCAACAGCTTTGTTTTATCATCGACCTTCTAGAATCTATAGATTTAAAAGTGACAGGGAGAATAGGATAAGGCTGAATGAAAAGGTTTCATGAATTGAAAAGCGTAAAGGATTGATAAATAAATGAGAGGCAGGTTTAGTATATAATTCTGGGGGGCTATGAGAGGGTTGAAACTTTCCC
>CALGOY010000294.1 GCA_937960725.1 uncultured Bacillota bacterium | reverse complement strand
TAATTCGTTATACAAAAATGGATGAGATTCATCAACAAGAAATTAAACTATACAAGATGAGAAAAATCGAGCAGCAAATGAAGACGATGGCGATTTGACAGATGCTTTTTATGGGGAAGCTAAAACTTTATTGATGGAGATGTTGACATCCTTATTTGCAAATCAAGGCAGCAATAATAGCAGTATTGCTGAAAACAACATTGTAGAAGGCGATTTACATGAAAGCTTGAAAACAATGGTATTATCTATACAAAAAGCTGCAGTGGACAAGTCTAAATTATCTGCTAACACTGATAGCATAATGGATGATATCCAGAAGACACTTGAACCTTTGCTTTTACAGGATGAAAAATTAGATGGGCAAGACCTACATTACTTAACAAACAGTATAAAGATGGCACTAGAGTCTTTAAGCCATGAAGATACCACAGCTATTGCTGGCAAGCAGGATATTTCTATCGATAATATAAATAATACTTTGTTTCCAAATGTATTTGAATCTGATGTCGCCCTGCTAGATAGAAGAATTATCCAGGGCAGTTATGATGATCCGTCTATAAATTTGCTGCTATCAAACGATCTTTTAATGCGATTAGTAGAATCAGAAGCTGAAGAATTTAAGCAAATGCAGGATACAGCAGGGGCAGCTATGTCATCCGATGTAGGCAGCATAGAAGATTTAGAGATTGTAGCTTATGAAGGTTATCAAATAGAAGATGTTCAGAGCTTTACCGAAAACAATCTTTCCAGTAACAATTTAATAGACAACCAGCTGGAGGAAAAGCCTTCTAACTTCGATGTAGCTATGGATCCTCCGTTAGCTGGAACTATTGAAACAGATAGCAACACCGATACTTTGGATATTACAAAAATATTAGGTAAAAACAGTCCGACTGCTAGCATCGAGATAATACAGGAGCTGGCGGAAAAGATATCCATGCAGCTTAAATCCAACCGATATGAGATGGAGCTGCAGATAAAGCCGGAGAGCCTGGGTAAACTTGTGCTAAAAGTAACCTTAGAAGATGGTATCTTGTCAGGCAGGATTACTACCACAAACCGGCAGACTGCAAATATTTTGCAGCAGAATTTGGATGATTTAAAGAGCGCCTTAGAGCAGCAGGGATATAAATTCTCCCAGCTGGATGTAAATGTAGGAAATGAAAGGGAGCCAGGGCATTTTCATCAGCATTGGAGAAATCCCATAAATTTCAGTAGGAATAAGCAATCGACGAGCTTATTTAATGATGTATCAGACATTAGAGGCCAAGAAATTAGACCTATCAGCAATCATATAGTTTTAAGCAAAATTGATTATTTTGCATAGGTGAGGTGAAAACCATGCCGGTAAGCCAGGTAAATAATTTATATTTTAATACACAGCAAGCCCAAAGAAAAGTAGACAACCAGCTGGGCAAGGACGATTTCCTCAGAATTCTTATTACCCAATTGAGATATCAGGACCCCCTATCTCCGATGGAGGATACTGATTTTATAGCCCAGATGGCACAATTCAGCACTTTAGAGCAGATGAAAAATTTAAGCCAGGATTTTAGTGCAGCTAAAGCGATGAGCTTGGTAGGAAAGGTCATATATGGTGAAATGGATATACCAGGTTCAGCTGATGTAATCCCCGTATTAGGCAGGGTAAGCAGCGTTACCTTTAAAGGTGGAAACATAATTTTGCAGGTTGGCGGCTACGACATTTCGATAGATGATGTTATAAAGGTTTTCTCAGAAGAAGAAATACAAAACTCGCAGGTAGCTATAGAAACAGAGGAGCTTAGCTTATAGTAAGTACCGTAAGGAGTCGTTGAAAATGGATATAGATAGAACTTTGATTAGCATAAATCGCGTCATAACTACGGGTAGAGCAGCGGGGATAACCGATAAGAACATAAAAAAGCCTTCTTTTAGGCAAGTTTTTCAGGAGGTTCTAGATAACTCATATAATATAAAGTTTAGTAAACATGCTGCTGCTAGGATGAAGGAGCGGAATATAAACTTATCTCCATCCGAGCTGAATAAAATGACCGAAGCAATCGATAAAGCCAAGGCTAAAGGCGTAAAAGACTCCTTGGTATTGATGAAAGATGCAGCTTTCCTAGTCAATGTACCTAGCAGGACTGTAATTACAGCAGTTGATGCTAAGGCAATGAAAGAAAATGTATTTACAAATATAGATGGTGCAGTTATCTTATAGCTGGACCTTTTTAGGAGGCTATACCCTTTCTGATCGACAGAGGAAAGGGGCTGCACTAAAAACTAAGGAGGTCGTAAGAATATGTTAAGATCAATGTATTCAGGAATATCAGGGATTAGAGTCCATCAAACCAAATTAGACGTAATCGGAAATAATATTGCTAATGTAAATACCGTTGGCTATAAGGCCAGCCGTACAGTATTCCAAGAAGTGTATAGTCAAACCCTAAAAGCGGCAGCTGCACCCACTACGGATGGTAATCGGGGTGGAACTAATCCCCAGCAGGTAGGCCTAGGCGTATCTGTAGCTGCCATAGATGTACTGCACACCAGCAGCGGAGTGCAGAGGACAGATAAAGCTACAGACTTAGCCATAGAAGGAGACGGCTTCTTTGTTGTCGCCGATGGGGATACAAGATATTATACCCGCGCAGGTAATTTTGACATATCTCCTAATGGGTACTTAGTATCTGCCAGCGGATTAAAGGTGCAGGGCTGGACCCAAAAGGATGAAAACGGAGAAATAATGGTATCCAGTAGCCCAGACAGCCTTACAGATATCAGACTAGACAGCAACATGCACATGCCAGCTAATCCCACCTCATACATTGAATTTGCAGGCAACCTCGACAGCAGGGCCGAAGTAGAGGATACAGTAAAATATACGGCCACAATTATCGATTCTTTGGGTAATGAGCATTCAATTATTTTAGAATTTAAAAAGCAAGATGGTAATAATTGGGGTCTAAGCATTGATTCACCAACTGCAGATATAGGTAAAGTATCTTCCAATAAAATATCGTTTTCTAATGATGGAAAATTATCGGATCCTCAAAGCATAACGATAGAAACTATTACGTTTAAGAATGATGCTGCTCAAATCCAAGATCTCGAACTTAGATTTGATAAAGAAAATACTACTCAACAGGCTAGAGAGACTAGCATCAAGGCTGTTGATACCGACGGATATGGTCCAGGAACATTGGATAGCATTAATATCGATTCCTCAGGGCGAGTTATTGGGATCTATACCAATGGACGGATGCAGGTTGAAGCTATCATAGCGATTGCTTCATTTAACAATCCAGCAGGGCTTGCCAAGATGGGGAATAATCTTTTCTACAACACTCCTAACTCTGGAGAGGTACAGCTGGGAATGGCGGGAACTAGCGGATTAGGAAGCATAAATCCCGGCGCTCTGGAGATGTCAAACGTAGACCTTGCCAATGAGTTTACAGAGATGATAACGGCTCAGAGAGGATTTCAGGCAAACTCAAGGATTATCACTACATCGGATGAACTTCTCCAGGAGTTAGTGAATCTTAAAAGATAACTAGCCTAAGGGAGAGGAATGTGTTTTTACTGCCTCTCCCTTCAATAGGGTAGATTTGTTTGAGGGGGTGAAGGCATGATTAAGGTGACTAGGCTAAACGGCAAGGAATTTTACATCAATATAAATCTGATCGAGTTTATTGAAAGTACCCCCGATACAGTAATTACCATGACAACCGGAAAAAAAGTAGTTGTCATGGAGGATATAGAAGAGGTTTTAGAGCGTATCGCTGATTATAAAAAGAAGATTCTCAAAGGGGCTTTTGTGAGTGAGGTGTAATTAATGGATATAGCAACTATAGCAGGACTTATTGCCGGTTCGGCGTTTATTATAGCTGGAATTTATTTAGAGGGAAATCTGGGGAATTTTTATGATCTGCCTTCTATTATGATTACGGTTGGCGGTACTGCAGCAGCTATGCTGATTGCCTACCCCATAAACAAAATAGCGGAAATTGGAAAGATATTAAAAAAAGTATTTTTCACCCGCAGTTATAATTTGCAGGAAGTTATATCTAAAATAATAGAGCTAGCCAATATTGCAAGAAGGGAAGGCCTTCTAGCTTTAGAGGAAGCAGTATATAAAATAGATGAACCATTTTTACAGAAAGGGATTCTATTAATAGTAGATGGAACCGATCCAGAACTGGTCAGGAATATTTTAGAAACAGAGCTATCTTTTATAGAAGAACGGCATCAGCAAGGACAGGAAATATTTGAAACTGCTGCCTCATTAGCTCCGGGGTTTGGTATGATTGGAACCCTGATTGGATTAATAAATATGCTGAAATCCCTCGACGATCCTTCTAGCCTAGGGCCGGGGATGTCTGTGGCGCTGGTAACCACCTTCTATGGTTCTCTCATAGCTAACTTGTTTTGTATTCCCGTGGCTAAAAAATTAAAATATAATAGTTCAAAGGAGATATTAATCAAAGAAATGATGTTGGAAGGGATATTATCTATCCAGGCTGGAGAGAAC
The DNA here is from genome assembly GCA_937960725.1 of uncultured Bacillota bacterium. Taxonomy (GTDB): domain Bacteria; phylum Bacillota; class Clostridia; order Caldicoprobacterales; family UBA3941; genus CALGOY01. The sequence continues at coordinate 3,186 of CALGOY010000294.1, read as the reverse complement.
CCAAGGATTATTGAAGAGAAGCTCAGAGCTTTCTTGCCCCCAAATGAAACAGCGCTCCAAGCTGAACTTGAACCAGAACTGGAAGGGAGTGAGCTGTATTGAGCCGAAGGAGGAGGGTAAAGGAAGAGACAAGTCAAGGGGGCGGGGAATGGCGCACTACCTACGGGGATTTAGTGACTCTTCTTTTGACCTTTTTTGTGCTATTATTTTCATTTTCTACGATAGACGCCCAAAAGTGGCAGGGCCTGGTACTGTCTTTAACAGGCGGTGCTGGAATTTTAGATGGAGGCAATGCAATCGATGGCGAAGATGTCGGAGCATATAATATCAATATAGACGACGATATTCTGATGGGGCGTTTAGGTAATAACCAAGATAACAATATAGTCGATGGTGAAAACATAGATGATTTTGTCAAACTCTATCAAGAAATTGATTTGTTTCTCAAAGAAAGAGATATCCCCGCTGAAGTAGAAATATCCGAGGAATATACTGAAATATTAATACGCTTTAAAGATTCAATATTATTTGATACAGGCAAGGCAGATATCAAACCAGAAGCATTAGAGATATTAGATGGAATCGCTGTTGTATTAAAAACTTACCAGGACGAAATTGATCAAGTTAGGGTGGAAGGACATGCCGACAGCCGCCCTATTAATACATATCTTTATCCTACCAACTGGGAATTATCTTCCAAAAGGGCTATCAATGTGGTAAGATATTTCCATGAAGAGAAAGGAATAGAGCCTTCTAAGTTGTCTGCTGCTGCTTATGGGCCATACCATCCTATAGACACAAATAACACGGAAGAGGGTATGGCAAGGAACAGGAGAGTGGAGTTTTATATTGTGAGATCAGTAGAACCAATAGGAGAAATAAATACAGAGAAGGAGTAGCTGACTGCTATGAAGAGATTAGTTATTGTTCTCAGTATTTTGGTTGTAATATTAATGATAGGTATGGGCTTTTTTATGTATTATATCTTTGCACCCGCTAAATCAGCTTTTGATGATAAAACGGTGCAGGAAGAGGATGTTATTGGATATAACACGGGTTCGCCATTTATAACTACTTTGAAGGACTCCAATAAAATCATAAAGGCTGATATAGTTATAGAAGTCCCTGATAAACAAGACGAGAAAATATTGAGCGATTTTAATTATAGAGTAAGGGATTGTATTCTTACCATCCTTGGCAATATTAACGAGGAAGATATTAACAACAAAGATTTTAAAGATAATCTAAAAACGGAGATAAAAAACGCTTTACAAGATATGCTAAAAACTGTTAGTATAAAAGGTATATATTTTAATGAATTTGTTATACAGTAATTCCCTGACTAGCAAGGAGGGAGAATATTTTGTCAGATGTACTATCCCAGCAGGAAATAGATGAACTGTTAAAAGCCCTTAGTTCCGGAGAACTCAATATTAACCAAATTAAGGAAGAGGCTGAAGAAAAAAAAGTCAGGGTATACGATTTCAGAAGGCCAAACAAATTCGCTAAGGATCAGCTGCGGACGCTGCAGATAATATATGAAAATTTTTCAAGGCTCATGAGTTCTTACCTGTCAGGGATGCTTCGCACTTACTGTCAGGTTGATGTAGTATCTGTGGAGCCCCAGACCTATTATGAATTTATTAACTCTCTGCCTGATCCAGTAATGCTGGCTATCATAGATTTCAAACCCCTTAAGGGTTCCATGATTATGGAGTTTTCTCCTGAAATTGTATACACCATAATAGATAGGTTATTAGGGGGGCCAGGTAAAACTACTGATAAAGTAAGGGATTTTACCGAAATAGAAATTACGCTTACAGAAAGGCTTGTTAGGCATTTAACTGGTTTGATGAGCGAGTCGTGGGCGAATGTATTAAAAGCTGATTTTAAAATAAATACAATTGAAACCAATGCCCAGTTTGCACAGATTATATCTCCAAATGAAACTATAGCTATTATAACGATGAATGCCTTAGTAGGAGATGCAGAAGGGATAATAAATTTATGTATTCCCTACATAGTAATAGAGCCAATTCTTCCTAAGTTAAGTACTAAGTTTTGGTTTTCCGGAAAAATGGATGAAGAAGATAGAGATGTGCAAACAGAAAAAATAGCAAAGTCTATTGAAAATACCTATATTAATGTTAGGGCGGTTTTAGGAAGAACAACTATCACTGTCAGAGATTTTCTAGAACTTCAGCCAGGGGATGTAATAAAGCTTGATAGAAAGGTTGAAGAAGATATTGCGATAGTTATAGAGAATGTCCAAAAATTTTCCGGTGTTGTCGGAATTAAAAATAACCGAATGGCAGTGCAAATTACAAGCAAGCAAGGAGAGGGGGCAAAATAGACGCTTATGAACGATATACTTTCACAAGAAGAAATAGATGCTCTGCTCAGGGGGCAACTTGAAGATAACGAAAGTCAAGATACTGTTTTGACTCCGGAGGAGAAGGATGCATTAGGTGAGATAGGAAATATTAGCATGGGTACAGCTGCTACAACGCTGTATACTCTACTAAACAATAAGGTAACCATCACTACACCTGATGTAGAGATTACTACAATGGCAGAATTGGCAATGCAATATCCAATACCTTTTGTGGCAGTTGAAATCCAGTATGTACAGGGCTTTGAGGGCAGAAATCTATTGATTGTTAAAGAAGAGGATGTTAAAATTATTACAGATTTGATGATGGGTGGAGATGGCACCAATACGGAGGGAGATTTAACTGAATTACACCTGAGTGCAATAGGGGAAGCGATGAACCAGATGATCGGTTCGGCTTCTACTTCATTAGCTACTATATTTAATGAAAATATAAATATATCTCCGCCTGAAGTTTTTGTAATCAATTTAGCAGAAAATGATTCCTGCGACCTTTTTGAATCTAATGAACCTATAGTAAAAATTAACTTTAAAATGCAAATAGGCGATATTTTAGATAGTTATATGATACAGCTTATTCCGGTTGAATTTGCCAAAAGTATGGTGAATAGACTGCTGCATTCCCAAGATGCTGATGAAGATAAAGAAGCTATGGGATCAAGCGATGTACAGGATACTTCAGATAAATCTAAATCAGACGATACGGTTTATGAAGCTAGCAGTTTAAATTCCAGAGGTCAGTCAATTAGCAGCAACATATCAAAATCCAATCAGCTGCATTCTGGGACAGATAG
>CALGOY010000293.1 GCA_937960725.1 uncultured Bacillota bacterium | reverse complement strand
ATCGTAGGTAAGATTCCAATAGAATAACCTTTCGGGGTTAGCTGAATTGTCTTGCTTACTACCTCCAAGCAAAAGCGGAAGAATATTTACACCATCCCATTTAGGGTCTTTCGGGGGCGTACATTCTAGAAGTGCAGCAAAAGTGGGCATCCAATCCACAATGCTAATCGGGTGCTCTAATTTAAAAGGCTTAACCTTTCCCCGCCAAGATAGAATAGCCGGGGTCCTCATACCCCCTTCATATAATTGCGCTTTGCCTCCCCGCAGGGGATAATTGCTTCCAAGCCGCGGTGTATCTTCGTGCCTTCCAGGATATTTAGCTACATCATCCTTTGGATTTGTAATGACAGCCCCATTATCAGAGGCAAAAACTATGATAGTATTATCCAATTGATCTATACACTTTAGGGTTTCAATCAACTTGCCGATACAATAATCCATATGGCTGGTGTAAGCGGCATAAATTTTAAATGATCTATCTCGTGCTGGATCAACATCATATCTATTGCCCCAATAACGATCTACCCATTCTTCCGGTGCCTGAATCGGAACATGGACCGCTGTATAGGGTACATAGCAAAACCATGGGTTTTTCTGGCTAGTAATCCAGTTAATCGCTTCCTGGGTGATCAAATCTGTAGCATGCCCCTGCTCTTCTACTAATTCGCCATTGCGGTGCCAGGTATAAGTATAAGGCCCCTCCTTATAGCGATGGGTATATGGATCGATCCCTCCTGCTAGGCTTCCATAGCTGTAGTCAAATCCATACCGCCCTGGATAATATTGGGGATCAGAACCTAAATGCCATTTTCCAAAAAGTCCTGTGGAGTATCCTGCATCCTTAAACATTTTGGCTAGAGTCCAGTAGCCATCTGGAAGCACAGGATCGTTACTGGGAACTGTAGCATGCTTTCCAAATCGGGAAGCGTAGCGCCCCGTAAGAAGCGATGCTCTAGTTGGTGTACATAGAGGACATACATAGTGGCAATCCAGTTCCACTCCATTTTGAGCCAATCTATCAATGTTAGGGGTTTGGATAGGCGATCCATGATAGCCTACATCTCCCCAACCGAGATCATCCGCTAGTATAAATAACACATTAGGTCTTTCCATACTGCTCATCTCCTTGATTTAGCTATGTTAAATATAGCCGTCTCCTGGGTTATGCTTCTGACATAAACCCAGGAGACATTTATACAGACCCAAATTTATACATCCATATATCTATGCTCTTTATAGTTAAAATACTGTCCTTCAAACAATCCCAACAAAGTAGTACTTACCCGCAATTTTACCTCATTTTCCCCGGACTTAAGCCAGCTCTTTTCCACCCGCCAAGCGTAGGGGCTCCAGGGACAAGTTCCTACAAAGCGTCCATTTATCCATAATTCCACGACATCTTCTAAGAAAGGCTCATCAATATAGAGCTCCAATACATCGCCGATTGAGTCAGTATTTAAATTTATAATCTTCTTATACTCTATATCTCCTGCATAGAAAGGCAGTCCCGCTTGAATCCGATCATCTAATTTGCCCTTACCTGTAAAGGAAGTAATCTTCCAATTAGCTGCATCTTTGAATACGCTGAAGTTTCCACATAGATATAGGGGGTTTACCAGTCCATCGTGAACCTCATTGGTATCCACATATACTTCAATCACGTTAGTTCCAGCTTTTAAGTACCCCGATATATCTACTGCCAGATTGCTAGGCAGGTATATCTCTTTTATTTCAAAATCCTCTGGGACAATCCGATGTCTATTAACTTCGATATACCACTTACCTTCAATGCTGTCGGGTTCCATTACCAATAGAATAGTTGTATCAGTATCTAAGATAAAATCTGTTCTATATGTGCACTTGAGAGCCGGAAATTCCATCTCTCTGGGGCAGCCAAAATAATCCTTAACCTTTACAGGCAGCGGGATAGAAGCATCAACTACTTGGTTAACTATAGGCTGGCATTCAACCTCTGCCTCCGCATCGGTTCCTTCTATCTTAAGTTTCCAATTGCCAAGCCTTAGGACATTCATTCTATTTATAGTAAAATCCCAATCTCCGCTTACATCCATTTTGATGCGGCTAACAGCAGGAGCGCTAGGCTGTTTTTGTATATTCTCTTCCCCTTTCTCCATAGAAAGCAAGTAGGATTGATATGGGGAGAAATCTAGGGTAAAAGCGATTTTATCCCCCACCTGCTCGTAATCTATTGAACTATCTCCCTCTAATCCTAGAGGAAGATACGCCAGTTTTGGGAATCCATTTCCATCTGTTTTTAATTCTACATTAACCCTGTGGTGTTCTCCTGACATATTGGCTAGGAAGCAATATGTACGGCCATCTTTTTCGTACAGGGCCGCTAAGATATCTTCTTCCTGCCTGCCATCCTTGACAATAGAGATTTCTCTGTCTATCATCTTTTCGACGATTTCAGGAACCTTATTGAGATCCTCTGCAAAATAACAGGAGCCTTTATTCAAATCCATATTTCCCTCAGGCAGCTTTTGATTTTGTATATACTTTTCATAAACTTCCCTAGCATCCAAGTTGAACCAGTGGCTTAGCTCGGTTTCTAGATTATTGGAATCGCTGCTGATCTTCTCAATAGGCAGGCAGAGGGTTCCGATGACTTTCCCTCCCTTTTCAATATACTCTTTGATCTTGCTATAGGCATCAGCTTCTATATTGAGCATGGGGGGCAGTATTAACAGTTCAAATTTTTCGCCATTTACCTGTATACATCCATCAACAACCGGAGACTCTCCCAACAGCTCCGGGTCTATGATGTAATAGTCAATATGATGGCCTAGCAATATCTTCTGCAGGGTTGAAAAGTCTTCTTTTAATCTATTATTGACTTCCCTCTTCTCTCCCATGGCAGTCCATTGGCTTGTCACCGGATCTACTAGCAGGACATTCACCTTTCGTCTGCTTTCTGTCATAATTTGTGTAATTTTGTCAGCATATTCTGCCAACAGGCCCGCATGCTGCCAGTATGGCATTTGATAGAAGGAAGAAGGGGGTGCATCGTGTTTAGTCAGCCCATCGGTG
>CALGOY010000292.1 GCA_937960725.1 uncultured Bacillota bacterium | reverse complement strand
ATACCTCCATAATCTGCTTTATAAATAAAGGTGGGTACTCTTTTTCTTTAAAAAACTCTATTATTTTCTCTTTTATACTCAAGGTTGATTCCTCCGCTTACTTTTTTATATAGTTTTTCCCCATTATCAAATTCTAATCTAAAAATCTCTACCACCAATTTTCAACATCTAACTTTTTAATATTAAACTCCAAAACTCCTAATAAAACAGAAAAAACGACCCTAGGGCCGTTCTTTTTAGTCTGCATCATTTTACATTTTAATATAATGTAAAATATAGTTATTTTAAAATAGAAAGTAAAACGGAAAGGATGATAAAACCAGCAGCTGAAATTTTAGTCCAGGTTTCAAGCCTTCCTTCAAGGCTCCTAGCCTTATTCTTTCCGAAGAAAGTTTCTGCTCCTCCTGCTATAGAACCAGACAATCCAGCAGATCTCCCAGACTGAAGTAATACAACTGCGATTAAAGACAGTTCAAATATTATCAACAATATGGTAGCTATAACTTTTAGCACACCCACTATATATCCCTCCCTCTATGTATAACATACTAATTGTAACATAAGCAATCTCCGAAATCAAGAAAATATTGAAAGGAGGACATAAATGTCCTCCTTAAAATTCTACTTAAGGTTAAACCAAGCATTTAAACCAGGATATTGTGCTAAATCTCCCAATTCCTCTTCTATTCTGAGAAGTTGATTGTATTTAGCGACCCTGTCACTTCTGGAGGGAGCCCCAGTCTTAATCTGGCCAGCATTAACTGCAACTACCAGATCGGCAATTGTCGTATCCTCTGTTTCACCAGAGCGGTGGGATACTACTGCAGTATAGCCGGCTCGGTTTGCCATTTCGATTGCATCTAGGGTCTCTGTAAGGGTACCAATCTGATTTACCTTGATCAGGATAGAGTTGGCAACCCCAAGCTCAATACCTTTTGCTAGACGCTCAGTATTAGTTACAAAGAGGTCATCTCCAACTAATTGAATCTTCTTGCCGAGGCGTTCAGTTAGAAGCTTCCAGCCTTCCCAGTCTTCCTCAGCTACGCCGTCTTCTAATGAAATAATAGGATATTTATCCACTAACATCTCATAGTAAGCTACTAGCTCTTCCGCTGTCCTTACAACCCCTTCGCCTGGGAAGTGATATTTTCCATCTTCCTCATTGTAAAGCTCTGTAGCAGCAGCATCAATAGCAATTCTGATGTCATCTCCTGCCTTATATCCTGCCCTTTCTACTGCTTCTAAAATAACTTCAATAGCTTCTTCATTGGTCTTCAGATTAGGAGCAAATCCTCCCTCATCCCCTACAGCTGTGCTGTATCCTTTTTCACTTAAAACTGCTTTCAGATTATGGAAAACTTCAGCACACATTTGTAGGGCCTCTTTAAAGCTTTTAGCTCCTACAGGCATGATCATAAATTCCTGAATGTCTACAGTGTTGTCAGCGTGTTTCCCACCGTTTAATATATTCATCATCGGAACAGGCATTACCTTTGCGTTAACCCCGCCTATATATTGATATAGAGGCATTCCCAACTGTTCAGCAGCAGCTTTTGCTACAGCCAGGGAAACACCTAGTATAGCATTAGCCCCCAATTTTCCTTTGTTGGGTGTACCATCTAGCTCAATCATTAACTTATCGATGCCTATCTGATCCAGGGCATCCATTCCGATAATTTCCTGAGCAATGATATTGTTTACATTGTCTACTGCTTTTTGCACGCCTTTGCCCAGATAGCGGTTTTTATCTCCATCTCTGAGTTCAACAGCCTCAAAAGCTCCAGTAGATGCGCCTGATGGAACAGCAGCACGGCCTACTGCTCCGCCCTCTAAGTACACTTCTACTTCAACGGTTGGATTGCCCCTGGAGTCTAATATTTCCCTAGCAATAACATCAACAATTGTTGTCATGTTTGTACTCTCCTTTCGTTTTTCAATAATTTTTTCTAAAAGCTTCGTAAAATATAATTCCCTATAACACTATTTTTGAATCAATGTCTCACCTGTCATCTCTTCGGGCTTTTCTAGGCCCATTAGATCTAACAAAGTAGGTGCAATATCGGCCAGCCTACCACCCTGTCTTAACTTCACATCTTTTCGGGAATCGTCTACTAGAATGACAGGGACTGGGTTATCAGTGTGAGCAGTATGGGGCTCTTTAGTTGCATAATCTATCATCTTCTCCGCGTTGCCATGGTCTGCTGTAATTATAACCCTTCCACCTACTGCCCGTATAGCCTCAACAACTTTTCCTAGGCATTTATCTACTGTCTCTACTGCTTCAACTGCTGCATCCATATCCCCTGTATGGCCGACCATATCGCAATTAGCATAGTTAAGAATTATTACATCGTATTTTCCAGATTGAATTCTTTTTATTACCTCATCAGTTACCTCAAAAGCACTCATAGATGGCTTTTGATCGTAGGTGGCTACTTTAGGAGATGGAATAAGTATCCTTTCCTCTCCTTCGTTGGGGTATTCAACTCCGCCATTGAAGAAAAAGGTTACGTGGGCATATTTTTCAGTTTCTGCAATCCTCAATTGGGTCTTGCCCAACCTGCTTATATATTCTCCGAAGGTATTAGTCAATGTTTCAGGTTCATAGGCAACATGAATATTGGTAAAGGTTTCATCATATTGGGTCATAGATACGAAATACACTGGGAAGTATCCATTTTTTCTCTCAAACTCATTGAAATTAGGTTCTATAAAACTCCTGGTAATCTGTCTAGCGCGGTCTGGCCTAAAATTGAAAAATATTATGGAATCGTTAGGGCCAATAGTCACTACTGGCTTTCCATTCTCTTTTATAACTGTTGGACGGACAAATTCATCGGTTACGCCTGCGTTGTATGACTGCTCCATCGCTTCTACCGCGCTTTCTGCCCATTCTCCTTCGCCCAATACCATGGCATCGTAGGCCTTTTTAGTTCGATCCCAGCGTTTATCCCTGTCCATTGCATAGTAGCGGCCCATTACCGTGGCAATTTTTCCAAATTCATATTGCCTAAGTTTTTCTTCTAAGGTCATTATATAGGATTTCCCACTGGCAGGGGGCACATCCCTTCCATCCATAAAGCAGTGTATATAAACCTGGGGAAGGCTGTGCTGCTTTGCAAACTCTATCAATGCATACAGATGCTCTATATGGCTGTGAACCCCGCCATCGGATACTAATCCTAGCAAATGCAAGTTTGAGTTATGCTTTTTGACATTTTCAATAGCTCCAAGCAGAGCAGGATTGATAAAAAACGAGCCTTCTTCAATAGCTTTACTAATGCGAGTAAAATCCTGGTACACAATCCTTCCTGCTCCTAGGTTTAGATGGCCTACCTCTGAATTTCCCATCTGCCCTTCCGGTAGACCTACATCTAAACCGCTTGCATACATATAAGCATGGGGATATGTGTCCCAATATTTATCAAAGTTTGGAGTATTGGCTTTGGCTACTGCATTTCCTTCTTTTATATCGCTTAGTCCAAATCCATCCATTATTATAAGGGCTGTTAAATCTCTGGTCATTTAATCCTCCTTCGGGAGCAATAAGCTCCCCCTTGATTTATAAATGTATGTATTACTTGTCATAGTTTACAATTTTCGCAAAATCTTCAGCCTTTAAACTAGCTCCGCCAACGAGACCTCCATCGATCTCCGGCATAGCCATAAGCTCAGCTGCATTTTCTGGCTTCATGCTACCGCCATATTGTATCCTTACCTTTTGGGCTACATCATTTCCATAGATGTCTGCAATAACGCTACGGATATAGCCAATAACTTCATTAGCATCCTCGCTGGATGCAGTTTTTCCTGTACCTATAGCCCAAATCGGTTCATAGGCGATTACTATTTTTTCCACTTCTTCCTTATCTAATCCTGATAAAGCAGCTTTGGTTTGCTTTTCAACCAGCTCTTTTGTAACGCCCTCTTCCCTCTGCTCAAGAGTCTCACCCACACAAACAATTGGGGTTATGCCATGGGAAAAGGCGGACAATACTTTTTTATTAACTGTCTCATCAGTTTCGGCAAAATACTCTCTTCTTTCTGAGTGGCCTATTATAACATATTCAACCCCTAATTCCTTAAGCATGCCAGGGGCTACTTCTCCAGTATATGCACCACTTTCTTCCCAGTGCATGTTTTGAGCACCTAATTTTATATTTGTTCCTTTTAAAGCCTCGGAAACTGCAGGTATGCAGACGAAAGGAACGCATACTACAACCTCTACATCTGCATCTTTAACCAAAGGCTTTAATTCGTTTATAAGAGTTATTGCCTCAGAAGGCGTTTTGTTCATTTTCCAGTTTCCAGCAATAATTGGTTTCCTCATAAGCACATCTCCTCACATCCCAGCCTCACCGCCCGGTTTTGTCCGGGCGGCTCATCGGTTGGGTAATCTATATAAAAATTTTGGGGGGCTTATTTATCGTTCAGCGCAGCAACTCCAGGGAGCTCTTTACCCTCCAAGAACTCTAAGGAAGCTCCTCCTCCCGTGGAGATATGAGTCATTTTATCAGCATATCCTAGCTGTTCTACTGCTGCAGCTGAATCTCCACCACCAATGATAGTGGTCCCTTCGCATTCAGCCATATAACGGGCAATGGCTTCAGTTCCTTTTGCAAAGGCAGGCATTTCAAATACTCCCATTGGGCCATTCCACACCACAGTCTTAGCCTTCTTAATTTCCTCGCCAAATAGCTCACAAGTCTTTGGCCCAATATCCAAGCCTTGCCAACCGGCGGGAATTTCTTCACTGCTGACAACTTTGTGCTCAGCATCCGCCTTAAACTCCTTTGCAACCACGTTATCGATGGGAAGCAATAATCTTACGCCTTTAGCCTTTGCTTTTTCTTCTAAGCTTCTAGCTAAATCTATCTTATCTTCTTCTAGCAGAGAGTCACCGATTTCATAACCTCTTGCCTTGAAGAAGGTATATGCCATTCCACCGCCAATAATCAGTGTATCAACTTTATCTATAAGATTTTCAATAACACCAATTTTATCGGATACCTTAGCTCCTCCCAATATCGCTACAAAAGGCCTCTCGGGATTGCTAAGGGCCTTGCCCATAACTTCCAGTTCTTTTTTAATTAAGTACCCTGCAACTGCTGGTAAATATTTGGCAACCCCTTCTGTTGATGCATGAGCTCTATGGGCTGTTCCAAATGCATCGTTTACATAGATTTCTCCGAAGCTTGCCAAGGCTTTGGCAAATTCCGGATTGTTTTTTGTTTCCCCTTTATGGCATCTTACGTTTTCCAATAGAACTATTTCGCCCTCTTTCCGAGCATCAACAGCTGCAGTTGCGCTTGCACACCTGACTT
>CALGOY010000291.1 GCA_937960725.1 uncultured Bacillota bacterium | reverse complement strand
AACTAACGGATGAAGGAAAGGAGTTTAGGTCAAGGCTTATACCAGAACATCATAGAAATATCGAAAGTTATATGTCTGTTTTAAGCGATGAGGAGCTGGCAACTTTAAAGCGGTTGCTAGAAAAACTGCTTCAGTCCGTAGATTGATAGATGGGTGTATAAGTGTTTGATGAATTAAAAGAGCTTATTTTAAGAAATATTGGTAAGGGATGTGAGAAGGTAAAGGTGGGTATAAATTTAGAGGCCGATTCACAAAAAGCGCATAAAAAGTATCAAATGGCCCTGGACCTGGTAGAGACGGGAGATGATAGTGTTGACAGCTATGGAAAGCAGGACCGGGTTAGTAAGCAATTGCCTTTCGGTATAAGCTCTCAAATGCTTTATAAAGATATTGTACGCATAGCTTGGCCTTCATTTGTAGAGCTTATATTGACTCAGCTGACATCCATGGCTGATATGATGATGGTAGGTAGACTAGGTCCTTGGGCTATTTCATCGGTTGGGCTTACTTCTCAGCCGAAATTTTTGATGATGACTGCCTTCATGGCCATGAATGTAGGAGCTACAGCCCTGGTGGCTAGATATAAAGGTGAAGGAAATATTAAAAAGGCTAATTCTGTTCTCAGGCAGGCTTTGCTGCTGACATTTGTATTATCTTCTATAGCTTCTGTAGTTGGTTTTGTATTCTCAGAGCAGTTTATTCGCTTTATGGGAGCTTCCGATCCGGAAACCATAGCAGGAGGAACGATTTATCTTAAGATTCAGATGGCAGGATTTGTAGTCTTAGCCTTAACGAGTACATTGACTGCTGCCCTGCGGGGAGTCGGGGATACAAGAACTGCAATGGCATATAACTTGATTGCTAACATAGTAAATGTAATATTCAACTATTTATTGATTTTCGGTCATTTTGGCTTCCCGAGGATGGAAATTGCCGGTGCTTCATTGGCAACTGTTATAGGGCAGTGTGTGGCATTCGTTATTGCACTCGCCGTCGTATTGCGAGGAGGTAGGGAGTTAAAGCTATCTTTTAAAGACAGCTTTAAACCTGACTGGAAAATAATGAAGAGTATATTTAATATAGGTATTCCTGCTATGGTAGAGCAGTTAGTAATGCGCACTGGCATAATAATTTATGTAAAAACCGTTGCTTCCCTAGGAACAGTTGCGTATGCAACCCATCAGGTTTGCCTCAATATACAGGGGTTATCTTTTATGAACGGTCAGGCGTTTGCTGTATCTGCTACGTCCTTAGTGGGGCAGAGTTTGGGCAAAAAGCGGCCAGATATGGCACAGGCCTATAGCCTCCGTACAAGGCGCATAGGAATGATTATTTCGCTGCTTATTGCTTTTGGGTTGTTTTTCTTCGGGCGGCAAGTTATTACTTTATACACCGATGACCCTAGAATAATAGAAAAGGGAGCTAAGATACTAATGTTTGTAGCTTTCGTGCAGCCCTTCCAAGCTTCCCAGTTTATCCTTGCCGGTGCGCTAAGAGGGGCAGGGGATACTAGAGCTACGGCTATAGTTACATTTATAACCGTTTTATTAGTAAGGCCAGGGTTAGCCATTTGGACTATCAAAGGGCTCAACTGGGGATTAGAAGGGGCATGGGTTGCATTGGCGGCAGACCAGCTGCTTCGTTCTTTGCTGATATTGATGAGATATAACTCCGGCAAATGGAAGACTATAAAGGTTTGAATATATAAAAAATTGCGATGGAGTATCAACAATACCGTGATGCTCCATCGCATTTTATTTTACATGATTATATCTGCTCGATTGCTTCCTTAAGCCGATTTAGTCCCTCTACTAGCGTGCTTCTTGGGCAGGCGATATTCATCCGCATGAACCCTTCGCCGCCCGGGCCAAATTCAGCACCATTATTCAATCCTATACGCGCCTTATTAATCAAAAAATTGTTTAATTGCTTTGCATCCATCCCAAGTTTTTTGAAGTTAAGCCATACCAGATAAGTACCCTGGGGCTCAACTATTTCAATCTGCGGGATATGGTCGGATATGAAAGATTTTAGATATTCTAAATTTCCTTTTAAATAATCTATCAATTCAGTCAGCCATTCGTGCCCATAGCTATAGGCTGCCTGGGCTGCCACTATGCCGAATATATTGATGCTGTTCATTGCAAATTGATCTATTAAAGTGCGGAATTTCCGCCTCAGCTTGTCATTGGGGATAATGGTGGCTGACAGCATAAGGCCTGGAACATTGAAAGTCTTGCTAGGTGAAATACAGGTTACAGAATGCTGGGCTAAGTCTTCAGAAAGTGAAGCTATAGCTATATGTCTATAGGACGGATATATCAAATCGCTGTGAATCTCATCGGATACTAGCAGTACATCATATTTCAAACACAGCTCTACTAGCTTATTTAATTCATCCCTAGTCCAAACCCTTCCTACCGGATTGTGGGGGCTGCATAATATCATCATTTTAGCGCCAGAGGCCATCTTACTCTCTAAATCGAAAAAATCCATATAGTATTGATTATCTTTATATACAAGTTGGTTTAAAAGAGTATGGCGCTTGTGATTTTTAGCTACGGAAAAAAAGGGAGGGTAAACAGGGGGCTGTATAATGACGGAATCCCCGGGTTCGGTTAGTGCACAAACGGCTAGATTGAGAGCGGTTACCACTCCGGGTGTATATACGATCCAGTCTTTTTTTATCTCCCAACCTTTCTTATCCATCCAGTTGACAATAGCCCTATCCAGTTCATCGGGGATCTGAGTATATCCAAAAATCCCGTGCTCAGCTCTTTGTTTAATGCTAGTGATAATTTCAGGAAGGGTAGCAAAATCCATATCTGCAACCCATAGAGGTATAACGTCATCCCTTCCGAATCGTTTTTCTATAGAATCCCATTTAACACAGTGGGTGTTTCTGCGATCAATAAACTCGTCAAATCTGCTGTTCATGCTATATACCTCCGATAATAAATTTAATATATTAATTATTAACTAAAATTTGTTCTAAGTAAACTATAAAAATAATTTGTTCAAAATAAATTACAGTAGATTTACTTCATAATGAATTTATTATAATTGTAAAAATTGTTTATAAGCTTTCCTCTAATCATGGAGGGAAGAGGAATTTTAGTATAAATTCGGCCCATTACTGAATTTGATCGGTGTCTAATTTTACATCCGCGGTCTTTACAACGGCTACATCTGAGATTTAAATTAGTACCTTCATAAAAGCGGTCGGGATGCTTATGGTGCATATATTCCCATTGGATTAGTATGAGCAAGCTCATTCCAAATAGCGAAAGTGTAAAAAAGTTAGGAATAAAAACAAAATGGGAGTACATCATAAAGTGACCCCAATTATAGAGGCGGCATGTATTGCAGCATTTTTCCTTCATAATGAAAAATTGAAAGGGGCACCAAATATTGATACATATCATGTCGCCGAAATAAAAGAAAAGCATAGCAAGATACATTTCGAGTTCGCCGATAATGTCTTTAATATATAGAAAACCGATAATTCCAGTTAATATAAGCCAAAGCCCCATGGTAGCGGCCGCCCGGCGATTCATTAATTTAGTATGTTGGGCTAAAGCTTGGCTTTCTTCGGCGATATTACCTGCAGATGCATAATAGGATTTAAATTGTTTCCCACGACTTATATAGTAGTTAAGGGATGGAATTGGCACTACAATCAATTCAAGCATTAAAAATAGCCATGCTATATGGAGGGGAGTAATGGCAGAATGTTCTATCCTCCATTCTATAATTTCGATAAGATATTGCCTGTTGAAAAAATATAAAAATGCATAAGTAAAGAAAAGTAATCCCCGGATAATTAGTTTTAGCCTGTTGATTTTGGTAGCCATGCTTATCTTCCTTTTATGAGTGTTATGTAAATCATATCATGGAACGGCGTGTGTATTCAAGAAAGAAAGGAAAATAATAATGATTAGAGAGAAGTTTTTAAAAAGCTAATTATGCAGGGGGAGAGGTACAGATTGCTTAAGGGATGTAAATAACTGTGGGGAGGTAGGGAAGTGAAAAAGAAAGTATACATAATATATACCGGTGGAACTATTGGAATGAAGCCTACAGAGGACGGCTATGCTCCAGCTAAGGGATTTTTAAGAGAGCAAATGGAGGCTATGCCTGAGTTGAAGCACGATGACATGCCCGAATATTTCATCCATGAATATGATCCATTGCTGGATTCGGCCAATATGACGCCTGACAATTGGATGGAAATTGCGATGGATATTTATAACAACTATTATGAATATGATGGATTTGTTGTTCTTCACGGGACTGACACCATGGCTTATACGGCATCAGCCTTGGCCTTTATGTTAGAAGGACTAGCTAAACCCGTCGTTATTACCGGCTCCCAAATTCCCCTTTATGAGATAAGAAGCGATGGAAGGGTCAACCTCATTACTGCCATGCAAATTGCAGCTAATTATAAAATTCCAGAAGTATGTCTATACTTTGGTGATAAGTTATTGAGGGGTTGCAGATCGGTTAAATTTAGCGCAGACAGGCTCCACGCTTTTACGTCTCCTAATTTTCCTCCGCTGGGAACCGTAGGGATCGATATAAAGATAAACTGGGATTTGGTGTTACCTTTTCCTAATAGGGATTTTAAAGTACAAAGGTTAAGGCAGCATAATATAGGATATCTCAGATTTTTTCCTGGAATTTCAGCTGCCGTAGTAGAAAATATGCTTAGGATACCGCTGGAAGGTTTGATTTTAGAAACTTACGGCCTGGGCAATGGGCCGGATAAAGATAAAGAGCTGATGGAAGTGATTAAAAATGCAGTTGATCGGGGCGTAGTTATTGTGGCTTGTACCCAATGTGTGCATGGTATTGTAAATTTAAGAGAATATGCGGCGGGCATGGCGCTGGCAAAGGCTGGGGTAGTCAGCGGCTATGACATGACGGGGGAAGCGGCTTTGGCCAAAATGCTATATCTTTTTAGTAAAGGTTTCTCCAGCGGTGAGGTTAGGGATATGATGCAAAGAAACCTTCGCGGAGAGTTGACCTCTCTTTTGCAATAGAAGTAAGGGATATATAAAGAAAGTATAATTTTTATACAAAAATCTATTTTAACACTTTACTATTTTAACATACTAAAGTATAATATATAGAGCAAATAATACATTATATAAAATTATACAATAGGAAGAACTGGAGGAAAAAGAGATGAAGAAACTGTCAATCTTAATTCTAACAATTATTTTATCTACTATTTTGGTGTTAACTGGCTGTTCACAGGCTAACAACGCCGACAAAGCTGATAATACAGCTGAAACGACCGGGGCTGAAGATGTTTCAGAAGATACTTCATTGGAGGATATTAAGGCTGCTGGCAAGTTTGTAGTAGGTCTGGATGATACCTTCGCTCCTATGGGATTTAGGGACGAAGATGGAAACCTCGTAGGTTTTGATATCGATGCTGCTAAGGAAGTTGCTAAAAGAATGGGGGTAGAGGTGGAGTTTAAACCCATCGATTGGCAAAGTAAAGAGTTAGAATTAAAAAGCGGAAAGATCGATATGATTTGGAATGGTCTTACTATAACCGAAGAGAGAAAAAAGAATATGGCATTTACCGATCCATATTTGGATAACCTGCAAATAGTAGTTGTGCCCATCGGGTCGGATATAAAGACAAAGGCTGATTTGGCAGGAAAAAGAGTAGGGCTGCAACAGGATAGCAGTGCATTGAACGCTTTGATGGCCGATGAAGAGATTTATAATTCCGTGGGAGAGGTTGTTCAGTATCCTGAAAACTTTGAAGCACTGCTGGATCTACAAAGCGGGAGAATCGATGCAGTTATAGTGGATGAAATATTGGGTAAATATTATATCAACAAAAATCCAGGTGTATTCGAAGTTCTTGAGGAGAATTTTGGCGAGGAAGAGTATGGGGTTGGCTTGAGATTAGAAGATAAGAAGCTATTAGAAGAACTTAATAGAATTTTAAAAGAGATGAAGGAAGACGGTACTATGGCCGAGATATCTAAGAAGTGGTTTGGAGAAGATATTGTGAAATAAATTATATTTCGATACGAGAGAGGAAAAGGTGCTTTATATGTTGGGATGGCTTAATGTAATAGGGGAATATGTACCAGAGGCATGGAAGCCTATGCTGCAATATATTTCAAGGATCATTGTACCAATGGCTGAAGGTACCATCGTAACCTTTCAGGTTTTTATTATAACAATTGTTCTCTCCATTCCCCTGGGGCTGATATTGGCTTTAGGAAGGATTTCCAAGTTTAAAATATTGCGGGAAGCCATTGGGCTATACATTTGGTTGCTTAGGGGTACTCCCCTAATGCTCCAATTATTTTTTGTATATTACGGTCTTCCTAATTTCGGTATAGTATTAGACAGCATGACAGCAGCCTGTATTGCTTTTGTATTAAATTATGCGGCATATTTCGGTGAAATATTCCGCGGAGGCATCCAATCTATTGATAGAGGTCAATATGAAGGGGCTAAGGTATTAGGCTTTACCTATTGGCAAACGATGAGGAGAATTATCCTGCCCCAGGTGGCTAAAAGGGTTTTGTCTCCCGTTAGCAATGAAGCGATTACACTGGTTAAAGATACAGCTTTAGTCAATGTAATAGGGGTTGGAGAGCTACTTAGGGCTGCAAAGATAGCAGTTTCAAGAGATGCAGTAACTTCTCCTTTTATTGTAGCTGCTGTGTTTTATTTAGTTATGACTTTTGTGCTGACTAAATTATTTGACTATCTTGAAGAAAGATACGCTATATATGAATAGGAGAATATATATATGAAGATGATAGAGGTCAAAAATATCCATAAAAGCTTTGGCAGTCTTAAAGTATTAAAGGGAATTTCAATGACGGTAAATAAAGGAGAGGTTGTGGCCATTATTGGTCCTTCTGGGTCTGGTAAGAGTACTTTGCTCAGGTGTATAAACCATTTAGAAACTATTGACAGAGGTTCTATATATATAGAAGGGCAGGCTATCGCCACGGAGGATGAGAGCGGAAAAAGTAGATATGTTTCCGACAGAGAAATAAGGAAGATATGCAGGAAGACAGGGATGGTTTTTCAAAACTTTAATTTATTCCCCCATAAAACTGTATTGGAGAATATTATCGAGGCTCCAATAGTGGTAGCTAAAATGGATAAGCGGAAAGCAATAGAAGAAGCAGAGGAGCTATTAGAAAAAGTAGGCCTGCTGGATAAAAGGGACAACTATCCTTCTCAGTTGTCGGGCGGTCAGAAGCAAAGGGTAGCTATTGCTAGGGCGCTGGCAATGAGGCCCAGCATTATGTTGTTTGATGAGCCCACTTCTGCCTTAGATCCCGAGCTGACTGGTGAAGTACTAAAAGTTATGAAAGATTTAGCAGAGGAACGGATGACAATGCTAGTGGTAACCCATGAGATGGGTTTTGCTCGGGAGGTGGCAGATAGGGTTATCTTTATGGATGAGGGAGAGATAGTAGAGGAAGGACCTCCTGCGGAAATTTTTACTGCACCCACTATGAAGCGGACTGAAGCTTTTTTAAATCAGGTATTATAGCAAACATATTAGCCATGCTATGATGATTTAGCGTGGCTTTTATTATATAGCAATTGTAAACTTTTATATAATAAAAAGTTGACAATATATAGAGGTTAATGTATTCTATAGATATAAAATAACGATAGGGGGTCGTTGAAGTTGAAAATAAAAATTCGGGATTTAATACTTGTATCATTATTTGCCGCACTGACGGCTATAGGCGCATTTATACGAATAGACATTCCCTATGTGCCCTTTACAATGCAGTTCTTTTTCTGCGCCCTTAGCGGTATATTACTAGGGTCTCGCCTTGGGGCACTATCTCAATTGTTATATGTGACAATTGGCCTAATAGGCATACCCATTTTTACCAAAGGGGGAGGTCCAGGATATATATTTCAGCCGACTTTTGGATATCTTGTAGGATTTATTTTTGCAGCTTATACAATTGGAAAGTTGAAAGAAATGTCCAAGGATTTTACTTTTACAAAAGCTTTTTTAGCCATAGCCTGTGGATTAATTATAGTCTATCTATTCGGTGCAATTCATCTTTATTTGATATACAACCTTTATCTACAGCAGCCTAAGACAGTAAGCTGGGTACTAATGTATGGATGCTTGATATTTATAGGTGGAGATTTGCTATCAGGGGCTATTGCTGCCTTGATAGCGGTTCGGCTGGTGCCGGTTATAGGGTTTGAAAGATAAAAAAGGCCGGTGAATACAGGCTATAGCTTTAAATATTCACCGGCTTTAAATTTAAATAGTTCTGACACGTACAACTCCGGAGATTTGAGTTAATTTCTCTAGAGTTGGATTGCAAATTTCTCCATCGATGTCAATTATAGTATAGGCATAGCTGCCTTTACTCTTATTAATCATGTTGGAAATGTTGATATCCCTAGCAGCTAAGGCAGAAGTAATTTGGCCAACCATGTTGGGAATGTTTTTATGGGCAATTGTAATTCTTTGTGTCCCAGGGGAGCGTGGAAGCTCACAGTGGGGATAGTTGACCGAATTTTTAATATTTCCATTTTCTATATATTCCCTAATTTGCTCCACTGCCATAACAGCACAATTTTCTTCCGATTCAGGGGTGGAAGCACCCAGATGGGGAATTGGGATTACTTCCTCCACGCCTAGTAGCTCTTCATTGGGAAAATCTGTAACATATCTGCTTACGATTCCTTTTCTTATCGCCTCTAGTAGACCGGGAGAAGTTCATGAGCCGTACTCCTTTTTTCATCTTTGAAAAAGTTTCTTTATTAAATATGTTCCTTGTTTCATCTACCAGCGGTATATGAACCGTAATATAATCTGATTCAGCCAATAGCACATCTATATCAGTTGCTCTGCGAACATGTCTGGATAGGCCCCATGCATTTTGAATGGAGATAAAGGGATCGTAGCCTGTGACCTCCATTCCAATAGCTTGTCAGGCGTTGGCTACTAGGACACCAATGGAGCCGAGTCCAATTACTCCTATTTTTTTGCCCTTAAGCTCTGGCCCCGCAAATCTAGATTTATTTTTTTCAACTTTTTCAGCTATATTTGTTTCACCTTTTAAGGACTGAACCCATTGTATAGATTCGACTATTTTTCTTGATGATAGCAGAAGACCAGCTAATACAAGCTCTTTTACAGCGTTGGCATTGGCTCCTGGAGTGTTGAAAACTACTATTCCTTTTTCTGTACACTTATCTATGGGAATATTATTTACCCCAGCTCCTGCTCTAGCTATAGCTAGCAGGGAGGAAGGCAGTTCCATGTCATGCATATTTGCACTTCTAACCAAGATGGCGTCGGGATTGTCTACATCGGTAGAAACATGATATAGGTCTTTTGGAAAAAGGCTTAATCCAGCTTCGGATATGTTGTTTAATGTTTGTATCTTATACATATTTAACCCCTTCTTTTTAAGTTATTTATTTTCTAGTTCAAATTTTTTCATAAATTCTACAAGTGCTTTAACTCCCTCTATAGGCATAGCATTGTATATGCTGGCTCGAATACCACCTACCGATCGGTGACCTTTTAGGGTTGTTAAACCCGCTTTTTCCGCTTCTTTTACAAATTTATTAGTTAGTTCGTCGTTGGGCAATGTGAATGTAACGTTCATAATAGAGCGATCTTTAGGTGCAGCAGTTCCTTTATACAAGTCGGAATTATCTATGCAGTCGTATAATATTTTTGCTTTTTCAATATTGACTTTTTCTATTGCTGCTACGCCGCCTTGCTCCTTCAGCCATTCGAATACCAATTTAGCTATATATATACTATATGTAGGTGGTGTATTATATAGAGAATTATTATCAGAGTGGGTCTTGTAGTTCAGCATGGTGGGAGTTATGTCTAAGGCATTTCCTATCAAGTCCTCCCTAATTATGACAACAGTCACCCCAGCAGGACCTATATTCTTCTGAGCTCCCGCATAGATTAACCCAAACTTAGTTACATCATATGTTTCAGATAGGATATTGGATGACATATCCGCAACTAGTGGTACGTCTCCCGTATCTGGAAGTTCTGTGTATCTAGTTCCATAAATAGTGTTGTTAGTAGTAATGTGAAAATAGTCGGCATCTGCACTGGGTTTAAGGGAATCAACATCAGGTATGTAGCTGAAATTTTTGTCTGCAGATGAAGCAACGACATTAACTGTTCCATAGCGTTCAGCTTCAGCAGCCGCTTTTTTAGCAAAGGAACCGGTAATTACATAGTCGGCTTTTCTGTTTTTAGCCATGAGGTTTAATGGAACCATGGCAAACTGGGTAGAAGCTCCGCCCTGCAGAAATAGAACTTTATAATTTTGGGGAATGTTCATTAAATCTCTTAATAAATATTCTGCCTCTTCTATGATTTCAGTGAAAATTTTAGAGCGATGGCTTAGTTCCATCACCGACATACCTGTATTTTTGTAATTCAACATTTCCTTCTGTGCCTTTTGAAGCACAGGAAGGGGTAACATTGAAGGTCCAGGTGAGAAATTATAAACTCTTTCCATAAATATTCCTCCTAATTTTGAGAAAGCTTAATCAAGCCTTTGAATGATTAAATTGCAATATGTAATTTAATTGAATACATTTTAGCAAAGATTAAGAAAATACTTTGGAGATAAAAACCCTATCATGTATAAATATTAGAATATTATATATTATACTATATATACTGTTTTTTTCAAGCTTTATCTTCAATTTTTGCAAAATACTGATTTGGTTTTGATTTATAAATATAAATAAAAGGCAGGAAGGATAAAACTTCTCTTCCTGCCTTAATGGATAAAATAGGCTATTTTGCTTTAACTTCAGTCCATACCCGATCATAGAGTTTTAGATTTTCACCAAGATCTTTAAATACTTCACAATTTTCTAGGATTTCATCTGGAGGATAAGCGGTTTCGTCGTTTGCTAGCTCCTCATCGATCATCTTTTTAACTTCGCTGTGGGGACTAGAGTATTTTAGATAATCGGCATTTAAGAATGCGATTTCAGGGTCGCACATAAAGTTTATAAACAGTTCAGCTGCTTCTTTATTTTTACTTGTTTTAGGAATAACCATGGCATCAAACCATAGATTGCCACCTTCTTTAGGGACTACAAATTCATGATTGGGATTTTCATATTTTATAGCGACAGCCTCACCGGAAAATACCACAGCTAAAGCAGCTTCTTCTGCTACCATCTTATCTTTGACATCATCTCCTACATAGGATAGAACAAGGGGTTTTTGTTCTATTAGAGCATTTTTAGCTTCTTCTAACTCGTCTGGGTTTGTGCTGTTTAAAGAATATCCCAGCATTTTCAGGGCAACCCCTATAGAGTCCCTCTGGCTATCCATCATAAGAATTTGATTTTTATATTTTTCATCCCATAGTATAGACCAGCTGTCTACGGGTTCATCTACCATATTTACGTTGTATACTATACCTAGGGTTCCCCACATATAAGGTACGGAGTATTCATTATTGGGGTCGTAGGGCAAATTTTTAAACCTATCCTCAATATATTTATAATTGGGAACATTGTCAAAATTAATTTTATGCAACATATCCTCTTTTATCAGTCGCTCTATCATATAATCGGAAGGAAATATTACATCATAATTGCTTCCACCAGATTT
>CALGOY010000290.1 GCA_937960725.1 uncultured Bacillota bacterium | reverse complement strand
CAGGGTCCTTTATTTTCCACAGATATAAAGTTTGCTGTGCTAGACGGGGAGTTAGCGGCGCCCTGTAGCTCGCAATCCGCTATAGCGAGGTCGAATCCCTATTTGAGGTCTGCACCTGTGGGGGCTGGCCCTAATAAGTGATGAGGATGGTTGGGTCCTACGCAACGGAACTCCATGAACCCTGTCAGGTCCGGAAGGAAGCAGCAGTAAGTGGATACTTCCGTGTGCCGCAGGGGTGCCTGGCCGGAGCCAACTGCTCGGTTACCGCCTGGAAGTTTTAAGTCGAAGGCAGGTGCACGGCTTAAATTTTTAACAAGTCATGGCGTTTCCATTATTATGGAAATTGCCATGACTTGTTTGTTTTAGAATCGATGTGAAAAAGCCAACATATATGTTATAATATAAAATAAGCATTACAATGCTGCCAAATAAATGTGCAGTTTGCGTTGGAAAGTCGGTGATATTGTGGAATATACAGCCCTATATCGTCAATGGCGGCCTCATACTTTTGACGAAGTAGTGGGGCAGGATCATATAATAAGAATACTTAGAAACCAGATAATAAACGATCGGATTTCCCATGCCTATCTTTTTTGCGGCTCCCGGGGGACAGGGAAAACTAGCACAGCCAAGATATTTGCTCGAGCGATTAATTGCGAATCCCCTATGGATGGAAGCCCTTGCGGGAAGTGCGACGCCTGTATAGAATTATCTTCTGAAAATAATATGGACATCCTTGAGATAGACGCTGCATCAAACAACAGGGTTGAGGAGATGCGGGAATTACTCGATAAAGTCAAATATCCTCCGGCTATAGGCAGATATAAGGTATATATTATAGACGAGGCTCATATGCTTACTATTGGTGCATTTAATGCCCTGCTTAAAACCTTGGAAGAGCCTCCAGGCCACGTAGTGTTTATCCTGGCAACCACTGAGCCCCATAAGATACCGGCTACTATACTATCCCGATGTCAGCGGTATGATTTTAAGAGAATTTCTATTAGAGTAATAATGGACAGGCTTAAAAAAATAGGGCAGGATATGAAAGTTGATATAGAGCCGGAAGCCCTTGAAACTATTGCGCGATGGGCAGAAGGTGGAATGCGAGATGCCATTAGTCTTCTGGATCAATGCATGGCTTTTTCAGATGGGGTTGTAACTAACGATGATGTATTAGCTATTTTAGGAACGGCAGATCAGACTTTTATATTTCAATTTGTAGAAAACATAATGAAAGGACAGCTATCAAGCCTACTTAAACAAGTAGATCTCCTGATCGAGGATAGCAGGGATATATCTATATTTGTAAGGGATTTAATCTATCATCTTCGAAACCTGCTGCTTGTGAAGGTCTGCGATGAACCAGAAAAGCTGCTAGACCTGTCTGAGAGCACCATAGCTAGATATCAAAATCAAGCCCAATATGCAAGTGAGCCCAGGCTTATCAGAGCAATTGAAATATTATCAGCTTTAGAATCGGAGCTTAAATGGAACAGCCAACCCAGGATAATGCTGGAGATGGCTCTGGTTAAGATAACTAGGCCAGAGCAGGAGGATTCCTTCGAGGCTTTGCTTGATCGCATTAGCGTATTAGAAGAGAAGCTGGCAAAAGGAGTTGTGGTATCTTCTGCCCAAAGTCAATCTCCACAGCAGCATTCCCAGGAAGATAATAAGGCTATCGAAGAATTTTCCGATGTTGACGGTTTGGCAAAGCAGGAGCAAGAAAAACAGGATGGCAAGAGTGTTGATAAGACGGATAGCAAAGAGGTAAAGCAGGGTGGGCAAGGTGAAGCAGAAGAGTTGGAGCAGTCACAAGAGGAGCTTACTGCTGAGCAGAAAGATATCAGCAAGCTATGGCCAGATATACTGAAAACCATCAAGAAGGATAGGATCGCAATATATAGCCTCCTGCGCAATACCAGAATTGAGGATACTGGGAAGGGATTGGTCTATCTGGTATTTCCGCCTGAGGAAGGATTTTATGCTGCTGCCATTGAAAGGGAGAATAATAGAAAATATATAGAAGAACTTATTATGGAGTTTGCAGACCGGGAAGTTAGGCTGTCTTGCAGGACAGAGGATGATACTGCGACCGAGATAGCGGAAGATATATCTATACAAATAGATAAAGAGAAAGATACAGGGGAAGATATAGTTAAACAAGCTATCGATCTTTTTGGCGAAGATTTTGTAGAAGTGGTTGAAGAGTAGCAAAGTGCATAATATAATAGTAGGGAGCAGATTAGGATTAAGAAAAGTAAATAAAGCAAGGAGGATATTATTATGGCACGAGGCGGATTCCCGGGAATGGGGAATATGAATAATCTAATGAAGCAGGCGAGAAAAATGCAGGAGCAGGTACTTAAAATGCAGGAAGAGCTAGAAAAAAAGACTGTAGAGGCTTCTGCAGGAGGCGGTGTTGTCACCGTAGTGGCTAGCGGGAAGAAAGAAATTGTTGAGATAAAGATTAATCCTGAAGTGGTAGATCCTGATGATATTGAGATGTTGCAGGATTTGATACTTGCAGCTACTAACGAAGCCCTTAGAAAAGCCGATGAGATGGTTCAGAATGAAATGAGTAAGATTGCTGGCGGTATGGGAATACCAGGATTGTTTTAAATAAATAATTTGGGAAAAAGGATGATAATAGGGAATGAACCAATATATTGAACCTATTGCCAGGCTAATTAATGAACTTTCCAAGCTGCCGGGCATAGGAAGCAAAACCGCTCAGAGATTAGCATTCCATATAATTAACATGCCTAGGGAGCAGGTAGATAGTCTGGCTTCTGCTATAGGTGAAATAAAGGATAAAATAAAATATTGCTCCATATGTGGCAACATAACTGATCAAGAGCCATGCGGAATCTGTAGAAATCCCAATAGGGATTCCTCTGTTATATGTGTAGTGGAAAATGCTCGGGATATTATTGCTATGGAGCGAACTAGGGAATTCAATGGGCTTTACCATGTCTTAAATGGAGCAATTTCACCTATGGATGGAATAGGTCCGGATGATATAAGGATTAAAGAACTCCTTGATAGAGTCCGTGATAACCAGGTGGAAGAAGTTATCATGGCTACTAACTCCGATATAGAAGGGGAAGCGACAGCCATATATATATCTAAACTCCTAAAGCCCTTGGGTATAAAAACTACTCGAATTGCCCATGGGATTCCCGTGGGAGGAGATTTAGAATACGCCGATGAAGTGACTTTATCCAAAGCATTAGAGGGCCGTAGAGAGATGTGAAGTAAATAAAGTACTTGTCTACATCAAATAAACTCCTTTCATTTTTCAAATGTTTGAGAAGGAGTAA
>CALGOY010000289.1 GCA_937960725.1 uncultured Bacillota bacterium | reverse complement strand
TTTTCTAATGCTCTATCTTTATCCTTAATTTGCTTTTTTAAACTTTCATTTTCTGATTCAACGCCTTGATACTTTTCAATATCTTTTCCATGAAAACTAATTTCTCCAGGAGTTGGTATCTTACCCCCTCCTACTAATGCAGTTTGGGAGATTGTATGATGGGGAGAGCGGAAAGGTCTTGTCATTATCAGCCCCTCACCCGCCTTTAAAAGGCCACAGGCACTATATATCTTTGTTATCTCTATGGCTTCCTCGTATGTCACCTCCGGGAGGATAGATGGGATACGCCTAGCTAACATCGTCTTTCCTGAGCCGGGCGGACCTATCATAAGCACGTTATGCCCTCCTGCAGCTGCCACTTCCAATGCCCTTTTGACGTTTTCCTGACCTTTTACATCTGCAAAATCATCTTTTATAAGCTCTGAATTATGCTTGGCAGTGTTAGGATTGGACAAGGGATGTGTAGCCATTGTATCTGGCTGATTTAATTTAAGCACTAAATCCTTGAGAGTGGTAGCGCTATATATTACCATATCCTCCACATAGCTTGCTTCACATACATTTTCTTCGGGCAAAACCACCAGACGCTCCTGCGGCCTAATAGAAAGCAGCATAGGCAATACACCGCGGACCGGCCTAATACTCCCGTCAAGCGATAGCTCTCCCAGATAAACGGGGTTAAATTCGGGTGGTGGCTGAATCTGTCCTGTAGCCATCAGAATCCCTACTGCAATAGCTAGATCAAAGGCCGGTCCTTCTTTTTTTGTATCCGCTGGAGCCATATTGACAGTTATCCTTTGAATTGGAAATTCAAACCCGCTATTTTTAATAGCTGCCCTTACTCTTTCTCTAGCCTCCCGAACAGCAGCATCAGGCAGACCTACAATTTCAAAACTGGGAAGTCCCTGAGATATATCTACCTCCACGTTTATCACATAGCCTTCTATCCCGAACAATCCTGCACTTTTAACCTTTGCAAGCATCCAAACCACCCTATTATTAACGTTCGATAGCCTTGAAAAATAAAGCAATTGTCCCTGGTCCTGCATGGGAACCTATAACGGGACCTATATGGTTTATAATGATGTCTTTTACCGTAAATTTTTCCTTAATCATGCTAGCTAGATAATATGCATCATTGATAGAGTCCCCATGGCTTATAAAAATAGTTTGTTTCTCCGGATCAACGATAGTAGCCTCCATTTTTTCAACGAGAGTTTTGAGCGATTTTTTTCTACCTTTAGCCTTAACAACAGGCACTAGGCGTCCCTCATCATCAACATGCAGCACGGGCTTTACATTTAAAACAGTTCCTACAAATGCGGCTGTACCAGATAACCGCCCTCCCCTTTTTAAATGGCCGAGATCGTCCACGGTAAACCAGTGTGCTATTTTAAGCTTATTGTCCTCTACCCAATCTATAATCTCTTGTTTGGACGCTCCTTGATCCAATAAATCCATAGCATAATGAACCAATAGCCCCTGCCCCATGGAGGCTGCTTTCGTATCTATTATATTTATATCAGCATGGGGATATTTTTCTAAAAGGGTTTTGCGGGCCAATAAGGCACTATTATACGTTCCAGATAAAGCTGAGGAAAAGCATAGATAAATTATGGTTTTATCTTGCTTAATATATTTTTCGAAGAAATCTATAAAAGTTTGAACATTTACCTGGGATGTAGTTGGCATTTCTCCATTTCTTACAGCATTATAGAATTCACTGTGTGATATACTTTGGCCTAAGTCATCTTTATATTCTTTTTCTTTGAAATTAAAGGTAAAGTTTACAATGGGAATTTTTTTCTGCTCAACATACCATAGAGGTAGATCGCTGCACGAATCTGTAATAATTATCGTGTTCATTTAAAAACTTCCTTTCTAATCCGTTAGTTTCCTTTAAAAATTGGTAGCATCATTATACCATATTATTTCCATAATAGTTAAATTTTTTCAGACTTTAGACTTTAGATTTTGAAACCTCGCATTAGATCTTCTAAAGTTTCTCTGCGACGGATTAAAACATCGTTTCCTTTTTCATCTATCAATACTTCTGCTGGCCTCAGTCGGTTATTATAGTTAGAAGCCATTGAATAGCCATAAGCTCCTGCATCCATTATGCCAATTATATCTCCCTCATCTATTATAGGCAGCTCTCTCCCCTCTGCTATAATATCCCCGCTTTCACATATATTGCCTACAACATTTACACATCTTAACTGTTCGAAATTAAGATTGGAATTTACTTTATAAACTTCAATATCATGGTGAGAGCCGTATAACATGGGGCGAGCAAGGACATTAAATCCTATATCCGTTCCTACATAGGTTGTCCCATGGCTTTCTTTAATAGAATGCACTGTTCCTAATAAAACTCCACATTCTGCGACTATATACCTGCCCGGTTCAATTTTAAACTCAATCTTTTTCCCATATTCCAAAGTCCAATTATGGATAATACGGCTAAGTTCATCTCCTAACTTCTCCAGATCTAGTCGAGCTTCCCCTTCCTGCTTTCTATATGGAATTCCAAAGCCGCCTCCTAGATCGATAAACTCAAGGTTATCAAAGCGCTTTGCTATTGAAAGAATAGTAGAAACTCCGTCGATAAATGGCCTATAATCCATAAACAAAGATCCAATATGTTGATTAATACCTATTAATGTGAGCTTATATTCTTTTAATATTTTATCAACTTCTGGAATCAGGCTAATGTCTATACCAAATTTAGTCTTATCCCCAGCTGTGACAACCTTCTCATGATGTCCTGCTCCAACACCCGGATTTATCCTGATTGCTACTTTTCCACCGTGGTTTATCTCTCCATATTTTTTCAGTTGAGAGAGGGAATCAGCGCTAAACATTATATTATTATCAACCACGAACTTAATCTCTGCTTCAGAAACATTGTTGCTTACATAGAATATTTCATTGGGTTTAAACCCAGCCGCCATAAGAACATGTACTTCCCCCGGAGACATAGCATCGGCGTAAATCCCCTCGTCGCGGATAATCTTCAAAATAGAAAGATTAGAATTAGCTTTAGTAGAATAATGTACTTTAAAATATGGATAATTGACAAGAGAATACATCTCCCTGCATCGCTGTCTTAGTATAGACTCATTATATACATACAAAGGACTTCCATACTTATCTATAAGTTTCTTTGGCGATAGATTACCATAGAAGTTAACCTGTTCAGTGAAGTAGTTTTTCATTTTAATCCTCCAGTACGCTCAATACCACAGTGATATTTTATATCTTAGGATTATTTACCCACATATATACTTTTGAATATCATTATAATAATTATGAATGCAGTAATTGTCAAGAAAAATATCGGTTCATATACAACAAGCAGATTTTTTTACTATATCTGCAATAATTATAAAAATTTACAAAAAATATATAATAAATTAACAAATTATGGCTTGATTTTGACAAATATTTGTAATATAATAATCCGTACCCCTAATGAAAGGAGGAACTTATGCTATGAATATTTTGTCATTGAATCAACAAATCGAAAGCATACGCAATAAACTCAACGAAGCACTATCTGGTAAAAAAGAACTTGATGAAGATGAAATCCTTGAATGCAGTCAAAAATTGGACAAGCTAATTATTAAATATTATAACGAAGTATATAAAGACAAAGGATTAAAAAAAGCAATAGTATAATGAAAAA
>CALGOY010000288.1 GCA_937960725.1 uncultured Bacillota bacterium | reverse complement strand
GCCATATCCCCGTAACATCTCTTTATCCTATCAACCCATTCTTCCTTGTCAAACTTCTTATATTTCCCCGCTTTTCTAATCTCCTCTATATCTTTGCTAAACAAATAATCATAAGCCTCTAATATAGCTATTGTTCCTACCCCTACCTTATTACCATGAAGCCATTTTGTGCTGATATTATCCTGCAAAAATTTCATTTCAATATAGTGAGAAATCTGGTGCTCCGACCCCGATGCAGGCCTTGTATGCCCTGCAAGAGCAATACACAAGCCAGATAGGACAAGCCCTTCCATGATAGCTTTGATAGTATCTTCATTCCTGCTAGGAAGCTGGGGAGCTGCCTCCACACATTTTGTCACAATACTTTCCACCAGATTGGAAATATTGCTGCAGTAATACTCATCTCTCTCTAGTCCTAGTATTTTAGACATCTTCCAATCAGCAAGCGCTGTATATTTGCCCATAACATCCCCCAATCCTGCCTGTAGCATATGCATGGGTGCATCCTTCATTATCTGGATATCGCCGATTATTGCAGCTGGATATACCCCATGAAGTGTAGCTTTAACGCCATTTCGTATCATGGCTGATATCACGGATGCATATCCGTCCATAGAAGGAGCCGTCGCAACTATGATAAAGGGAATATTCGTTTTTGCACTAACATACCTAGTTATATCGCTTAAAGTTCCAGAACCTACGGTAAGCAATAGAGAAATACCGTCCTCCAACGCCATCAAAAGTGACCCTAAAGCCTTCTCATCCGGCGGCAGATGATCCTCCTGGTATACAAACCTACTAAGTAAAAACTCTTCGCTGAGTATATTCTCCACCTGCCGGCCTGCTACCGCATATGTATTTTTATCTGCTACCAGCAATACCTTCTTGCCCTTATACTTGGACAGAATATCAGGCAGTTCCTTTAAAATTCCTGAGCCTATTCGAATATCCCCAATGCTAACCTTATGCCGATGTCCGCAAGAACATGTAAAATCCAAATCTGACAGCTGCTGTATGGATTTTCTAGTAAGATCCACCATAATCCTTCCCCCTCAAGCGAAATAAGGAAACACAAAACCTTGTCTTATCTCTGTAATTTCTATTTTATCAAAACTTCCACAATTTTACCACAATAAAATTCTAATATATAAACTGTACAAAATTAATTGTTTTTGTGTTAATATAATGCTATGATACAATAATGTCAAATTCTCTTTTAAAAATGCTATTTGAAGGTGGTTTTATGAAGCAGAGCAAAGATTATAAAGAAATCTACTTAGCTGGCGGATGTTTTTGGGGAGTACAGATGTATTTTGATTGCATCCAGGGCGTAATCCATACAGATGTAGGCTATGCCAATGGAACAACAGAAAACCCCAGCTATGAAGAAGTTTGCCGCGGCGACACCGGCCACGCCGAGACCGTCCATATTATATACGATCCCAAGCAAGTAAGCCTGAAATTTTTATTAGATATGTATTTCGATATTATAGACCCAACATCCGTCAATCGCCAAGGAGGGGACATCGGCCCTCAATATCGCACGGGCATTTATTATGTTGACCCCGCTGATGAAGAAGTTATTAGGAAAGCCATCGACAATCTTCAAAAAAGCTACGATAAACCGATCGTTGTTGAAGTTATGCCGCTTAAGAACTATTACCTGGCTGAAGAATACCATCAAAAATATTTAGTCAAAAATCCAAACGGATACTGCCACATCGGTGCCGAAAAATTTGAAAAAGCAAAAAAAGCCAGGGACAATACTATAAAAGGATAGCTCTAAATAGCAAAAGAAAGTTTGCAAAGGAGAATCCACTTATGAAAGTCGGCGTTTTATCAGATACTCATATTCCCATAAAAACCAGAATGCTACCTAGAATAATTTTAAATGCATTTAAAAATGTCGACCATATCATCCATGCTGGAGATTTAACCAGCATAGATGTTTTACATGAGTTGGAGAAATTGGCCCCCGTTTCCGCCGTTGCTGGAAATTGCGATCCATATGAATTATACCACAAACTAGGATATAAAAGAATAATAACCCTAGGCAATTTTTCTTTCGGTATTTTTCACGGCCACGGCGGGGGAAGGGGTGGAACCGTCGATAGAGCTATAGAATGCTTTAAAGGTGATGCCGTAGATTGTATCATATTCGGCCACAGCCATATACCTTACTGCCAATATCACAATAATATTCTGCTATTTAATCCCGGCTCTCCAACCGACAAAAGGGGAAACAAATATTATTCTTTCGGGATTATCGATGTTAACGAAACTATTTCACCCCATATTATATATTTTAATGCCAAAGGAGAGGTTGTCGAATAGTTTGTAGAATAAGACTTATAATTAAACATAAAGGATGGTAATAAGCATGACAGTACTAAAAGAAAAAAGATTTAGAGCAAACTTGCTACTACTTCTTGCAGCAGCAATATGGGGCTTTGCTTTTGTTGCTCAACGGGTGAGCATACAATACGTCGGTCCTTTTACCTTCAATGGAATCCGCTTTGCACTGGGCTCCATATCCCTCATACCATTGATTTTGCTCAATAATAAATTCAGCGATAAAATCAATAAATCAGAAAACGCTGAAGTACACAATGGCCAAGCCCAAGGAGTTAAACTGCTTAATACAATTAAAGCTGGTATATTAATCGGGTCTGTGCTCTTTATAGGAGCTTCCCTGCAACAGGTTGGCTTAAAAGAAACTACAGCTGGAAAAGCCGCCTTCATTACAGGCTTTTATATTATTTTGGTCCCCCTTTTTGGAGTCTTTTTAAAGAAGAAAATAGGTAAAAGCGCCTGGATAGCATCTGCTTTGGCAATCACCGGCTTATATCTCATAAGCGTTACCGGAGATTTTAAAATTTCCAGGGGCGACCTATTTCAGCTTTTAGGCTCTTTCTTTTGGGCCGCCCATATATTACTTATAGATAAATACGTCCAAGAGACAGACGCCTTAATCCTATCATTGGTTCAGTACATTGTATGCTCGCTATGGAGCTTAATTTTTGCACTGCTTTTAGAGGATATTGCCTTGAGCTACCTTATCCAAGCGGCACTGCCAATACTATACGGCGGAATAGGGTCGGTGGGAATTGCCTATACTCTCCAGATGTACGGACAAAAACATGCCAAGCCTTCCCATGCTGCAATCATCCTTAGTCTAGAATCAGTGTTCGCCGCCGTCGGTGAATTTTTAATATTAGGCGTATCAATGGATGCAAAAAGCTATATCGGCTGCGCGCTAATGCTTGTCGGCGTCCTTATTTCGCAGTTAGAAGAAAGCCAAAAACAACAGGCCGAGTGCATCCACGTAGAGGCTTAAATTTATCGACCTATTCGTGGATTAAGAAGCCAAGGAGAAACTTTTTTGTATCCTTGGCTTCTTTTTTGACTATTTAGGCTATATCATATATGCTTCTAACCTTTAGATTCTCTGAAAAAGTCTGTAAATCCATATCTGAAGACAAACTTTCCTTTTTCACAACTATCTCCCTAGCTTCATCAGCTGATAGGTGGAAGTAATTATCGCTAAACTTGCAATCAGCATCCTCTAAATCCAGCTCCACATACCTAGCAAAAGCTTCGCTTCTAAGCCGAATTATAAAGGCATCTTCCCTTTCCCTAACCTCCACCTTGATAGCAGGGTCCAGGTATTCAAAATACTTATCCTTTGTAAATATAACGGTTCCCGAACTTACAACTTCCCCGTCTTGGAAGAAACTAAATTCCAGATAAGTCTCCCTCAGGGCCTTCTTATCCTTTAATATATCGCTAAAATCCAAAGCCTCGCACAAGACAGAGCTCAATGCCGGGACCTCTACTTGCAGGGAACCTTCCTTAATAACTCTAGATGCATTGTCCCTAAGCTTCCAGGCTATGGTGCCGGATACAGGCTCCATTTTTTCGTTAGACAGATGCAGCTCTACCTCAGTTCCTTCCTCCTTTGCAGATAGCAATACCGGAGCGAAGAACCTCTTAGCAAAATAGTGCAGAGCCTTCCAGCGGCCGAAATAATCTATGCTAGACCAGGACGCCACAGGCCAGCAGTCATTTAACTGCCAGTAGATAGCTCCCATACATCTTCCCCGGTGTCTTCTCCAGTGCTCTACCCCATATTTAATAGCTATTCCTTGCAGGACCTGTGAAGTATAAAGAAGAGAATCAAAATCCTTGGGATATTTGAAGTTCTCCGATAGATAGTATAAAATCTTCCCGTTAGCACCTGCATTCTTTTGATGTTTCTCCATTACATAGGAAAATATGTTCCTATCCTCCGGCAGGGTAAAGCTCTTTATCGTCTTTAGAGAAGGAAAGGACTGAAATCCAAACTCCGATACAAATCGGAAATAATAATTCCTATAATCTGTAAAAGGCTTGAGCCCATGCCATACATCCCAGTAGTGGACATCCCCCACGTTTTCATTGTTGGGATCCTCAAAGCCTCCTCCTGAAGACGGGGACGCCGGCCAATAGAATGTGTTGGGATCTAGCTCCTTGACCAGCTGGCTTAGCAAAATTTCAAACTGCTTAATATAATCAGTTCTCAACTTAGCAGTCTTGGGGAAATTCCACTCTACCCAGGCTAGCTCCATCTCGTTGTTTCCGCACCAGATTCCAAGGCATGCATGATGCCTAATTCGCTTTATGTTGTCTATCGCTTCCTGCTTGATATTTTCAGCAAACTCATCCGTCATCTCATAAACAGCACAGGCAAACATGAAATCCTGCCATACAATTAGACCATATTTATCACAGAGGTCGAAAAAATAATCATCAGGATAATATCCGCCGCCCCAGACCCGGATACAATTAAAATTGGCTTCTACGCAGTCTTTAATAAGCTTTTCAGTTCTCTGGGGACTTCGCCGCGGCAGCAGGCTATCCTCAGGTATATAGTTAGCCCCCATAGCAAAGATAGATACTCCGTTGACGTTAAATTCAAAGGATTCTCCCCACTGATCCTTTTCCCGCCTAACCTTTATGGTTCGCAGCCCAATATTCCGCTCCCATAAATCCAGCAGTTTATCCTCTTTTTTTAGCATAACCTTAATCTTGTACAAAGGCTGCTCTCCATATCCATTAGGCCACCAAAGCTTCGGGTCAGTAATCGCAAGCTTAATATATTCTGTAGGGCTACAATTGTAAGCCTTTGCATAATAGCTTTCTCTGTCAGGGCTAGTAACCTCCACTTCTATGGCAATATCTTCAAGCTCCCATTTTGTATGGCTAACCCTAATATCCAATAAAACCTCATGATCTTTATGGTGCTGAGTTATGTATACATCTTCAAGCCGTCCATACTCGTAACCTTGAATAGAAATATTTCTAAAAATTCCCATATCAGGAAGCTGAGGGCCCCAATCCCAACCGAACATACAATGGGCCTTTCTGAGATGGGGATAGCCTGGAATCGCTTCGGGCACTCCCCACAGGGGTCTCTCTTTTTGTTTCTCGCTTATGTATTTAATAGGGGAATAGAAGATAATGTGAATAACGTTTTCCCCTTCTCTTAATACATCTTTCACGTCGAATTCATAGGTCCTGTGCATGTTATTAGTACTGGCTATAAGCTGTCCATTAATTCTAATATCCGCCAACGTATCCAAGCCTTCGCAGCGGAGAATTACTTTACTGCAGGACAGCAATTTACTATCCACTTGGAAAGTCCTCTTATATTCATAATCATAGAGAGCAAATTCCTTAACCTTATCTTCATTATCCCTGTAGAAGGGATCCTCAATCAGTCCAGCGTTTAATAAATCAGTAAAGACTGAACCCGGCACCCTAGCATCGATCCACCCATCGCTCGCCGTTCTTTTCATCTGCCAAGTGCCATTTAAATCTAAATAATGCATGCTCTCAGCTCCTTTCGTCAATTCTTGCA
>CALGOY010000287.1 GCA_937960725.1 uncultured Bacillota bacterium | reverse complement strand
TATCTGCCCTCTAAATAACATAGAATATAATTATGCGCATACAGTCAGTATCTATATTCTGCACCAGTATTGATATTCCTTCAAAGAATTGTGACTTATTATGTAAAATTTTTCAAAAAAAAATAAAAATCCCATCAACATCTGTCGAAGGGATTTTTTTCATAAAAGCTTATATAAAAATATGCATTCTTTTAAACT
Organism: uncultured Bacillota bacterium; assembly: GCA_937960725.1. Lineage (GTDB taxonomy): Bacteria > Bacillota > Clostridia > Caldicoprobacterales > UBA3941 > CALGOY01. Next base: position 3,986 of record CALGOY010000287.1, on the reverse strand, counting down.
TCTACTTCTTGAATTTCTACCCAAATAGATTGGCGTTTATTCATATCCTCTAAAATCTTTTTCTCATCTTTCCAATCCTTATATTTCCTCCTTTCATCCTCAGTCAAAACAACCCTATCCAAAATTTCCCTACCTGTTAGACGTTTATCGCTTACATAAGTCTGCATTATTGGATTATTATCTACTACCGTTAAAATTGCATATACGTACTTCATAAGTGCCTCCAACTATAATAGTATTTTTACTTTATTTTACAATACTTTCTATAAAAGTTCAATGATTCGCCATGATTCAGCAATAAAAAATCAGCAGATATATAACCTGCTGATAGCTATTCTGTTTCTCCTTGTGCCCCCTCTTTAATATCATCCTGAACCTGCTCTTGTTCTCCCATAACTTCTTTTTCTTTATTTTTGACAGCTGTAAATATTAGCTGGTCCATATCATCAATTATAGTCAGCTCATCAGCTAACTCCAAATCATAGACATGAAACTTTTCTCTAGGCCCTATGTCCTTAATATTTACCCGTATGAAAGAAGGAATATCCTTAGCGTATCCCTGGACTCTTACCGTATCCTTTTGGTACTGGATAGCTGTACCTTTGCTTGTGATACTTTCCATACCTTCAAACTTTAGCGGCACTTCTGCTTCGACTATTTTATTTGCATCCACTTTTTGCAAATCAATATGAATTATTTGATTAGTGACTGGATCCTTTTGAAGTTCTTGGATTCTTACCGCATCGATTTCATTTTCCATTGCAATTTCAAACATGACGCTTTGCCCTACTTTCCTTACCAGCCTGGTTAAGGCTTTAGCATCTACTTCAACCGAAACTGCTTTATCCCCAGAACCATATATAACTCCGGGCACGTAGCCCTCCCTTCTAAGCTGTCTAGCTGTTAAATGCTCCCTTCTAGGTTTTACTTCTAATTTTTCACTTACCATAGAATCCTCCTAACATCTTTTTATGCTGATGTTAGTATTTCCACTTTAAACCTTTTTAACCATATAAAATAATAAAACCGGTATTAAAGCGCTATTAAGCTTTAATACCGGTTTATACACGATATCAGTAGTATTAATATCTGTCATCATATCTCCAATAATTGTCGTATCCCCAGTCATAACGCCTTCTTCTTCGTCGTCTTCTTCTAAATAGCTCTGATATCAAAATAATCGAGATAAGATCTCTAAAAATCGGTCTTCTATAGTTTTGGCTTATATCAACTTCTCCTCCAGCTCTGACCTTACAGTCAATATAATCCTCTAATTCTGGCATATCCCTCATACACATGTCATAGCACTCATCTACCATGCTTTCAACCTGAGCCTGAGATGGATAGTAAATACCTAGATTATCCATCTTATCGCACACCCTACTTACATAAGGATAAACCTTGTAGTAAATTTCCGGATACATAATAGGATATACCATCTCATCTTCTATATCCATTTCTACACTAGGATACATATGGCCATATCTTCTATGATAATCTATAGGATATGCACACTCAGGCATACGATACATATTTCTGCCCATATAATCCATCCAATTCCCCTCCCCATAACAGCTATCATCAATTATATTGTATGAAGAGGAATCGATTTAGTGATTTATATGGGAAATAAAATTAGTGTATAATGTGAGAAGCTATAATTTTATCCAGATCCTTTTCGTTCAATGTTTCTTTTTCTAGAAGGCTTTGAGCTATGGCAGACAACAAATTCTTATTCTTTATCAATATATCTTTTACTTCTTCATATAGTGTTGCTAAAGTCATCTTACATTCTTCAAGTATATCGCTTTGCAGCTGTTGCATCCCATTTCTATATAGCACATCATAATTGAGCAAGCCAGAACTACTTTTCATACCAAATCTTCGAACCATGTTCAATATAATTTCGGTAGCTCTCTCAAGGTCATTGGCCGCCCCAGTAGTTATATTATCCTGTCCAAAGATTACTTCTTCAGCTCCACGGCCGGCCAGCATAATCCTGATACTATTCTCCATATCCTTCTTTTTATAGTACATCCTATCAGGAGGAATGCTCATACTAAATCCTCCCGCACCTTTAGTGCTAGGTATTATAGTGACCTTAGTAACTCTATTTTCCGGAACCAAAAGCCTGGTTATCAATGCATGGCCCGCTTCATGGAATGCAGTAATTTTTCTGTCTTCCTCTGATATAGAGCTTCTATCTTTCTTTTCAAATCCAGCCACCACTGTATAAAAGGCTTTTTCAATATCCTGCATCTCTATTCTCCCACTATTCCTGCGAGCTGCAAATATAGCAGCTTCATTCATCAAACTTTCTAACTTAGCGCCACTAAAATAAACTGTTTGATAGGCTAATTCTTCTATATCTACACTCTCTGCAAGAGGCTTATTCTTGCTGTGTAGTTTCAATATTTTCTTTCTAGCATTTATATCGGGAAGTCCGATTTCAATATGTCTATCAAAGCGGCCAGGTCTTAGTAGTGCTTCATCTAAAGTATCCAGCCTGTTGGTAGCTGCAATAACAACAATTCCTTCATTATCCTGAAATCCCGACATCTCAGACAGAAGTGCATTTAAGGTCTGATCCCTTTCGTCATTTCCACCGCCATCTATACCGCCATCTCGCTTTTTACCTAAGGCGTCTATTTCATCGATAAATATAACGCACTTTTTAGCTTCCCGCGCCTTCTTAAATAGATGTCGTATCCTTGAAGCACCTACTCCTACATATATCTGAACAAAATCCGAACCCGAGACTGCATAAAACGGAACCCCTGCCTCTCCAGCTACTGCTTTAGCCAGTAAAGTTTTTCCTGTACCTGGAGGACCATAGAGTATTACTCCCCTAGGCAATCTCGCCCCATATCGGGCATATTTCTCTGGATTTTTGATAAAATCAATAACTTCCTTCATGCTCTCTAAAGCTTCTTCGTTTCCCGCTACATCATTGAAAGTCACCCTTACATCCTCTTCGGGTTTTATGGCCATGCTTCCTACCTTAGACATATTGCTCTGGGCTTGGCCAACAGCTTTTCTTGTAAAGAGATACAATGAACCGACTAAAACAGTCAAAAGCAGCAATGAAGAGCCTGCTTGCACCATCCGATCCTTTTGTCCAGCTTCTTCTACAATAACGTCTTTTTTCAGCAAAAACTCTTTAAAATTTTCTGTTCTTGGGTTATCAGTAATAAATTCTACTTTATCTTTAAAAACACCACTAATAGTATCTTGATCATTGATATATACTTTTTCAACCTTCTGCTCATCTAAAGCCCTTAAAAATTCGTTATACGTAATTCTATTGGGTCTTGGTTTATTTGTGTATATAAAACCGTATAAAGACAGCAAGATTACAGACAAAACTCCCACTAGTATAGTAAGCTTCTTTCTCCTGCTCACCGCTAATCACCTTTCTATATAGTAAAAAGCGCTATACAAAAATACCGCTAAGCAAAATCGATAGTTGGTTTACATAATATCAGTAATTTATATTATACAATATTACTAGCAAAAAGTCGATGGAATTGTATGGAACCCTATTTTTCAAACTAATAAGCCGTTTGGTTTAGCTTTCAGATAACAGGGAATAATATGGAGGATAGATTAATTTTTGCCAAGGAGGCTTCTAAATTGGGAGAGCGAAATAACATCCCTCCAAGAACTCGGAATAAAGATATATCAAAAGCTACAAGAAAAAAAATAATAAAAAAGATTTTAATAGCCCCTATTATCCTATTTGCCTTAGCGGTTGCAACTGTTTCCCTCTATTTGATTATAACTATGCCTGGATGGGAAGAGCTTGATTTGAATAAACTCGAAAACATCCAGCAGTCATCTTTTATCTATGATTATAAAGATAGAAAGCTCACCAGTATTCATGGGACAGAAGATAGGATAAAGATCTCCTTATCGGACATTCCCGAGCATGTGCAAAATGCCTTTATAGCAGTAGAAGACATAAGATTCAGAAAACACCCTGGATT
>CALGOY010000286.1 GCA_937960725.1 uncultured Bacillota bacterium | reverse complement strand
GGACAGGAGATTTTTATAAAGGGAATTTGCACTCCCACACCACTATTTCTGATGGAAGATACAGCCCGGAGGAGTTGATCAAACTTTATAAGCGATATAATTATAGCTTCCTGGCATTTACCGATCACAGGATTTACGGCATACATGAGGAGTTTAATACACCGGATTTTCTAGTATTCCCTGGGGTAGAGCTGGATACAAGCGTTGGATTAAAAGAAGGGGCATGCCACCACATAGTAGGGATTAGCACCCCTGAAGAAACGGGCTTTAGCCATGGGCAGGAGTTTAGTGAGGGAAAGCTGGATTGCTCTAAAATGAGTGCAGAAGAGATAATTGACCTCTTAAGTTCCCATAACAACTTGGCCATCTATGCCCATCCCTATTGGTCGAAAGTAGATATTGCTGATATTGTAGATTTAAAAGGCTTAGTCGGCATGGAAATTATGAACTATGGCTGTGAAATGGAATGGAAGTGCGGCAATTCCGAGGTATTCTTCGATCAATTTTGGTGGAACGACAATAAGATATGGTGTTTTGCAACCGATGACGGCCATGATGACCCTTACTGCTATTGTGGGGGCTATATCGTAGTTAAAACCGATGACTTTAGCCACAGGGGTATAATCGACGCAATTTCCGAAGGCAGCTTTTATGCGGCGTTTTCACAAAAGGGGCAAGAAGCGCCTCATATAATTGACTTTATAGTAGAAGACGGCGTTGCAAAGTTGTCCTGTTCCCCGAGCCGAAATATCTATATCTATACCCCGAAAGGTTATCGGGCTTATCATGCAGAAGATGGTAAATCCTTGACCTATGCAGAATATAAATTGCCGGATGAAGCCTTGTATGTAAAAGCGATATGCGTAGATTTTGCTGGCAACACCTCTTGGTGTCAGCCAATTGCATTATAGCAATTACAATAGTTATAAATTCTGTGAAATAATAAAAGGGTATGGAAGGGGAGGTGAAATTCCTCTTCTATACCCTTGTTTTTACTGTTAAACTAAATATGCTGGCTAGAT
>CALGOY010000285.1 GCA_937960725.1 uncultured Bacillota bacterium | reverse complement strand
GAATAGGATAAGCCTATTCCTTTTATATTTTTAATAAAGGAAGATTACCCGGTTTTAAAAACGCTTTTCATTTATTTAGTGACCTCAGCTAGGCTGTCAAAGGATGCTATCGATGGGAGAGGTAGATATGAATTTAAGAAAGTTTATTAAGAACAGAGGAGTTCTCACCATTTGGTTCATTTCATACATTTCTATATTACTTGTACCCATATTTATCAACGTCGGAATCTATAATATTTATCAAAGAACGATGGAGGAAGAAATAAGCAAGGCCAATATGGCCTTGTTAAAGCAGGTGCAAACCCTTATAGATACTAGAATATCCGAGATTGAAAAGCTAGCTATGGAAATTGGTTTAAATACAAGGGTAAAAATAGCGGTTAATGCAAAAGAAAAGTTTTTGCCCCGGGATCAGATGAATTTATATAAAGTTGTGCAAGATTTTAAAGTTTACAAAGCATCTAGCAATTTTATCGATGGGTGTTTTCTTTATATTCACAATACTAATTCGGCTATAGAAGCAGGCAGCCACATGTCAGAAGAACTTTTATATAGATTTTATTTCGATCGGATGATGACAGATTTTAATAAATGGAAGGAGTATATTAGACAAAGGCATCAAAGGACTGTTGTTCCTATAAAGAAAAAAGATATAAACAACAGCTATTATAATGCACTGGCTTATATGCAGTCTATACCCATCGAAAGTCCAAGCGAATGCCTAGGGACAATTATCATTACTATTAACGAGGATAAACTTAACCAAATTATTAAGAATATCAACTGGATCGAACAAGGCAGAGTGCTGATATTAGATCAGAATAATACAGTCCTGATGTCCGCTGGTTCGGCTAATCTGCAGGATTTAATCCCATATCAAGATTTAGAAAAAGGTATTTCATTGAAACGAATAAACATAGATGGGGAGGAAGTGGCGGTTGCCAGCATTTCTTCAGAGGTAATGCCGTGGAAATATGTTACTATTGTTCCTTCTAAGATATTTTGGCAAAAAGCACGAGATATGAGGCAGTTTATCTGGTTCGGCATATTAGGCTGTATTGTATTGGGAGGAGTAGTGGCATATTTTTTTACCAGATTAAATTATATTCCAATTAAAAATATTGTAAAGGCTTTTGCCTATAGGTATTCCTTTGATGAATCATGCTATGAATATAAAAATGAATATAAATTTATACAGGGGGCTATTAATTCAATATTGCAGCTTCAAGATAAGATGGAAGACAGGATTAGCCATCAAGATAAGGTGCTCAGGACCAATTTTTTGGTACGGCTGCTTAAAGGGGAACTGCAGGAAGAATTTTTAGATCAGATTGATTTTCCTGCTTATGGGATATCTTTTGATGGAAAAGATTTTATAGTGGTGCTGTTTTATTTAAATAGTTATGGATATTCATACGAGCTGTCTCAATTTATACTTCAAAATGTTTTTGAAGAAATAATTAATAGAGAATTAAAAGGCTATATGGTGGAAGTCGATGAAATGATGGCTTGCATTATTAATGGTACGGGTAATACGGAAGAGGAAATGCTGGACTTTTTAGAATCTGCTATCAACCAGACCAAGGAGATGTTGCAAAACGAGTTTAATATTTCCATTATGACTACAGTAAGCAATATTCACAGTAGTTTAATAGGAATTTCACAGGCCTATGCAGAAGCATTTAATGCTATGGAATATAGGATGATATTAGATTCTAGGGATTCTGAAGACATTGTTTATTATAGACATATTCAAAATCCGCAGAAGAAATATTTATATTCCATAGAGATGGAGCAGAAGTTAATGAATAACATCAAAATAGGCGACTATAGCAATTCAAAGAAGCTGCTGGATGAGATTTTTCATCTACAGTACTCTAATGGCAGTATGTCGACTGAAATGAGCAGGTGCCTTATATTTGATTTAGCTAGCACTTTAATTAAGACGATAGATTCCTATGCAGATGATTTCTTGGAGCATTTAAAACCGGTAGAGCGCTTAGCAAGGCTTAATAATCTCCAGGAGATGAAACAGGAGCTATATGCTATTCTTCAAGAAGTATGTGACTATGTATCCAAACAGATGAAAAATCAAAACCTGGGGGCACTGGAAGAAAAGGTAAAAGATTTTATATTTGAAAATTATAGCGATAAGGTTCTAAATGTATCTATGCTGGGTGATAAGTTTAACATGACTCCGACATATCTGTCAAAGCTATTTAAAAATTACACTGGTAAATCCCTCTTAGATTTTATTAATATGGTTCGTATAGAGAAAGCTAAGGAGCTTTTAGAGCAAGAAGAGCTAACGGTAGCCCAGGTTGCTGAAATGGTAGGATTTTCAAATTCCAATGCCTTTATCCGGGTATTTAAAAAA
>CALGOY010000284.1 GCA_937960725.1 uncultured Bacillota bacterium | reverse complement strand
TCCTATCCTTAAACCTGCCAGGCCATATATTTTAGAGAAGGTACGTAGGATAATAATATTATTATATTTATCTAACAGCTCTAGGCTTTCGGGGTAATCTCCGCCCCTTGCGTACTCATAGTAGGCTTCATCTAGCACTACTAAAATATCCTTGGGAAGCTTTTCCAGAAAACTATCTAGCTCTTGGGAAGTAATAATTGTGCCGGTAGGATTGTTCGGATTACATATCCAGACGATACGGGTTTTTTCGTCTACATGGTTTAAAAAGCCCTCTAAATCCAATCGGTAGTTCTTGTCTAGAGGAACCTTGATAAGCTTCCCATCCATAATCTGGGTTACAGTTTCATATCTAGAGAAAGAAGGATGGGCTGAAATAGTATTGTCACCAGGATTGACAAATGTCTGAGCTATAAGCTCTAGGATTTGGTCGGTACCTGCTCCAAACAGAAACTGACCAGGCTTTAAATCTAGTTTTTCTGCAAGGGCGTTGCGTAGTTCTGTGCAATTGCCATCGGGATAGATAGCCATATTAGACGCCCATTTTGTCACGGCTTCTGTGGCTTTCGGAGAGCATCCTAAGGGATTTTCGTTAGAAGCTAGTTTAATCACCTTGTCAAGCCCCAATTCCCTTTTTACCTCGTTGATAGGCTTGCCAGGAATATAGGGTTTTAGATAGTTAACCGTGTTTCGATGTTGTACCATTGTATTACCTCCTTATATTATTGATATCATTTAAAATTTGCAGAATTAGCTTTCTATCTAGGTTTCTAAAGACATCTACCTTTCCTGCAGCCACAGGAAGTACAAATGTGATACTGTCCGATACATTCTTTTTATCATGCTCCATCGATTTTATTAAAGCTTCAACGGATAGCTGTTCATATAAGGAAGTAGGAAGTCCTGCTTTCTTAAGAAGAGCAATAAGTCGGTTAACCAGCTTATCGTCTATAAGCCCCATTTCAGCGGCAAGCTTAGATTCGCATATCATCCCCAGTGCAACGGCTTCACCGTGGCTGTATTTAGAATAGTTGCTGACAGCTTCAATGGCATGGCCCACGGTATGTCCGAAATTGAGTATAGCCCTTAACCCCTTTTCTTTTTCGTCCTGTCCTACCACCTGGGCTTTTATATTGCAAGCCCATTCAATAGCTTTTACAAGTATTCTTTCGTCCTTGGCCATAATAGCATCTAGGTTAGTTTCTAGCCAATTTAAAAAGCTTTCACCCCATATAAAGCCATATTTAATGAGTTCTGCCATTCCGGCGGAAAATTCCCTGGCAGGGAGGCTGGACAGGGTGTCTACGTTTATATATACGATTTTAGGCTGATAAAAACTTCCTATGATATTTTTGCCTAGAGGATGATTGACTGCTACTTTCCCTCCGACACTGCTATCTACCTGAGAAAGCAATGTTGTAGGTATTTGCACAAATCCAATACCTCGCATATAGGTCGATGCAACAAAGCCGGCTAAATCCCCTACTACACCGCCGCCCAATGCTACGATGCTGGAGCTCCGATCCAAGCGGGCTTCTATAGCCTTTGTATATAAGCTTTGAGCCATGTCGAGGGATTTGCTTCTCTCCCCCGGAGGGATAATTGCTATGCTAACTTGATAGCCATAGGACACAAGCTGCTTTTTTAGCTCATCAAGATATAGAGAAGCAACGTTTTCATCGGTGACCACAAGTAGCTTATTCCCCTTTAAAAGCTCCTTAAGTAGGGGGCCGATTTGTGCCCAACCTTTGGAGAAAATGTGAATATTATATGCATTTGCAGGCAAATCAACCCTGACCCTTGCTGAATATATTATAGATTGCACCCCCTTTAACCAATATCTATTACTATACAGAGGTATAGCTATATAGATATACAGGTATATATAATGTAGGAAAAAATAGAAAAAAGAGTTAACTTAATATTTAATAGATTTTATACTTTCCTTTAATAAAAGTCAAGATTTCGGAATATTTGCATGAAAACGATAATAGATAATTTATGAAACTATTAGGATTTTTTAAAAAAATATTACAATAAAAGAGGGAATTTGGGTTTCCTATAGAATAATAAATAATATAGGCATTTCTAAAACGGAAACCGGGATCATCAATTAAGGACGAGGGGGAATATGGATGAAAAGCTATGCAATTGACAAAATTCGGAATATTGCCATTGTTGGACATGGAAACGAGGGAAAAACAACTCTTACAGAAGCTATGCTCTTCAATGCAGGAGCGACAGATCGGTTTGGCCGTGTCGAAGATGGAACAACCACAACAGATTATGATTCAGAAGAGATTAAAAGACAAATCTCCATAAGCGCCGCATTAGCCCCATTGGAATGGAAAAATCATAAGATTAATATAATAGATGTTCCTGGATATTTTGATTTCGTTGGTGAGATGATAGAAGCTTTGAGAGTAGCGGATGGAGCTGTTATAGTGGTTGGTGCGGTATCCGGAATGGCGGTGGGTACTGAAAAGGCATGGGATTACTGTGAAAAATATGGAACCCCTAGGATGATATTTGTAAATCAAATGGATAGAGAACATGCAAATTATATGAAAGTAATAGATCAGCTCAAGGAGAAGTATGGTACGGCTATTGTTCCTTTCCATATACCTATCATGGAATCAGGTCAATTCAAAGGCTATGTCAACGCGATAGATATGACAGCGAGAGAATTTAATGGGAAAGAAGTAAAGCAAATCCCCATTCCAGATCAGATGTTAGACGAAGTTGAACCTATCCGAACCATGATTGTGGAAGCTGTTGCTGAGACTAGTGAAGAATTGATGGAAAAATACTTTGAAGGCGAAGAGTTTACGGATGAGGAAATCCGGACTGCAATTCGAAAAGGAGTATTAGATGGTGAAATTGTACCTGTCTTGTGCGGATCAGCTCTAAATAACGCTGGAATTAAAGAACTTATGGATGAAATAATTAATTATCTACCATCCCCTGCAGATCGTCCTGCCGCAGTAGGTACAGATCCTAAGACCGAAGATACAATAGAGAGAGAGCCAAAAAGTTCAGAACCTTTCTCTGCATTTGTATTCAAGACAGTAATAGATCCCTTCGTTGGTAAGTTATCAATATTTAAGGTCATGTCTGGAGAGCTTACAGCCGGTGCATCGGTATACAATTCAAATAAACAGACTAATGAAAAAACTGGTTCACTATACATATTGAAAGGTAAAAAACAGCTACAAGTTGATAAGATAACAACGGGAGATATTGGTGCCTTTGCTAAGCTTCAGCATACTACAACTGGCGATACCTTATGTGATCCAAACTCTCCTATCGTATATGAAGGCATCGAATTTCCAGAGCCTTCGATATCCTTAGCGGTCGAAGCGGAAAAACAGGGTGATGAGGATAAAGTATTCAGTGGATTAAGCCGGCTAATGGAAGAAGACCCGACTTTCAAGGTAGAGCAAAGAAAAGATATAAGACAGACCTTGATATCAGGCATTGGTGAGATGCAGCTAGATATTATCGCCAGCAAGTTAAAGAGTAAGTTTGGTGTTGGTGTAGTATTTAAAGAGCCAAAAGTAGCATATAGGGAAACTATTCGCAAATCTATTAAAGCAGAAGGTAAGTATAAAAAGCAAACAGGTGGACACGGTCAATACGGTCACGTTTGGATTGAATTTGAACCAATTGACTTAAATGAAAAGGAATTTGAATTTGTAGATAGGATCGTAGGAGGCGTGGTTCCCAGACAGTATATTCCTGCGGTTGAAAAAGGACTGATTGAAGCTCTATCCAATGGGGTACTGGCTGGATATCCCATGGTGGGAATAAAGGCTACGCTGTATGACGGCTCCCATCACAGCGTGGTCTC
>CALGOY010000283.1 GCA_937960725.1 uncultured Bacillota bacterium | reverse complement strand
ATTCTATATCCATATTACATTATTGTCAAATGCCATTTATTCATGGTAAAAAAATAATCTTACAGCAAATAAAGATAAATATGTCCACTTTTGCTGTAAGGTTATTTAACTATTAACTATGTGATAAATTGTAGGCAATTTCTTATCCAGACTATCAACGAAAGATTTTACTCAACCATGGGCACAAACCTGACGTAAAGAGTATCCTTTTCAATAAAGCTATCTTTCGTTTTTACTATCAGCTTGAGTGTTTGGGTTCGATGTTCTGGCCCTACCGGTACTACCATTCTCCCACCCTCTTTTAGCTGATCTATTAATTTAGGTGGAATTTGAGGAGGGGCAGCGGTAGCTATTATTCTATCAAAGGGGGCATACTCCTCCCAGCCATCATATCCATTGCCCAATTTGTATTCTACGTTTTTGATTCCCAATGATTCTAAAGTTTGTCTCGATTTTTCATGAAGTTCCTTAACTATTTCTATCGTGTATACCTTATCGGCCAGCTTTGCCAATATGGCAGTCTGATAGCCTGAACCGGTGCCTATTTCTAGCACCTTCTCTTTCCCCGTCAGCTCAAGAAGCTGAGTCATATAGGCAACTAGCGATGGCTGGGATATGGTCTGGCCAAATCCTATAGGTAAGGCACCGTCAAAGTAAGCGCTAGCTTTTAGATTATCTGGAACAAAAAGCTCCCTGGGTATTGACTGAATTACATCTATTATTCTCTCGTCCTTTATCCCGTAGAAAATGTCCCGAGAAAATTTTATTACCGCCACCTCCTTATGAATTTAAATTTTAGCCTTTATCTAATATATTTTCCTTTAATTCATCAGCCTTTTCTCGGCCTAGAAGATATTTTACTATCTCTATAGCAAGATCCACGGCCAAGGCAGGACATCTGGCAGTAATGATATTTCCATCCCTAACTACGTTTTGCTGCTGATATATGTCGCCGGATAGCTGATCTTCAAATCCCGGATAAGAAGTAACCTTCTTACCTTCTATTACACCTGCCCTTGCCAAAACTATGGGACCTGCGCATATTGCAGCTACAAGTTTATTATTTTCATGCATTCCCTTTACGATTTCAATAACCCTGTAACTATCTCTAAGATTTGTAACCAATCATAGTATTTCATAAATTCACGCTTCATTAGTAAAACTCTTTGGAAATAATTTGAATTTGATAATATGGATAGTTGTTCCTTTTCACATTCATATCCTCCAATCCATTCAGGATTATATTCCTCAATATGAATTTTCTCATTGATTTCCATTGCTAAACCAACTCTCCATCTTCATATTCTATATAATTGCACATATTAAAGAATCCACTTTTTCCTTATATTTTTATGACATAAGTAGAATAGTAAAACAACGAAAACTAACATGATAAATATATTAAACACGGCATTAAAAATAGAGCTGCCTGTAATCGCTCCATTTAGTATATCCGTTCCATAGGTTAGAGGTAGACAGAATGATATTGGCTTTAATACGGCTGGCAACTTTTCAATCGGTATAAATAGGCCGCATAAGAATAACATCGGAAATCTGAAAAAATTTGAAAATGTCTGGGCTTCGAATACCTCCTTTGCAGATATGGCAATCAGCAAACCCAGTAGAGCACAAGTAGCTGCTATTAAAATAACCGCAATAACTACAGCAGCCCAGTTAATTCCGGATAGATTTATAAAAAATGCTGCAAATACAACCGGTATAAAGGCATTGATAATTCCAAATATGATTGCTCCTAGTATTTTAGCAAGCACTAAAGTACTCACACTTATTGGGGCTATCAATAATCTATCAAATGAACGGCCTCTTCTTTCAAAAGTAATGGTAACTGCTAGCATTGATGTAGTCCCAAACAATACGCTCATTGCCATCAATCCCGGCAGCAGGTCTATAATCTCTATATTCCCTTGCGACCTGATAAGCTGCATTAATGTCCAAGAAAGCGGAAAAATAATGCCCCAGCTGATGTTAGGTGGTTTTAGATAATAATTTTTAATATCCTTTCTTAAAATATTCCAAAACGCAATTGCTGTTTCCAATCTATTTCTCCACCCTTTCTTTTTTAGTTTTAAGGCTAGTCCCTGTTATTTTTACAAACACATCCTCTAATGATGGTTTTATTTGTTTTGCTTCGTAAACTGAAATTCCTTTACTATTGAGAAATTCAAGAATAGGATATAAGGCTATGGGTTCTTTTGAAATAATTAGACAAGAATTTTCATCTGGCATCTCCACCCTGCAGTCTGAAAAATTGTTTTCCAGCGCTTCCTTCATGCCTTTTATGCTGCTGCCTAGCTGTAGCTTAATTTTATGTCCAGCTTCCATATCCTCCATCAACTCATCCACCGTGCCAATCTTTACAATCTTACCATTTACAATAAAAGCAATCCTATCGCAGAGCCGCTGAGCCTCTTCAAGATAATGGGTAGTAATAAAGATGGTCTTGCCTTGTTTTTTTAAGTTTAATATAAGTTCTCTAATTTGCCTTGCACTTTCAACATCTATGCCGGTCGTTGGTTCATCTAAAAATAATATTTTAGGATTATGTATGATTCCAGCGGCTATTGTAAGTTTCCGCTTCATTCCCTTTGAATAGGTTTTAAAAAGACGATTCCCTGCCTTAGTTAAATCAAATTGTTCCAACAACTGTATTGCTCTTTTTTCACGTTCCGCTTTACGCATTCCATATAATGAGGCGCAGAAGCAAAGGTTATCGAAACCATCCATTTCGCCATATAAATTGTTTTCATCAGGAATAACCCCTATAATTTTCTGGACCTTTTTAATATCTTTTATGGCATCGATTCCATCAATCCTAATATGCCCACTGGTAGGCCTGGATAAGCCGATCATCATATTGATTGTTGAAGTTTTGCCTGCCCCATTGGGGCCTAACAATCCAAACACCTCGCCCTGCTCAATACTAAAGGAAATCCCTTTAACTGCTTCAAACTCTCCGTATAGCTTTCTAAGATTTGTGACGTTGATAATTGACATATTTGCCTACTCACCTTCCTATCTATCTACTCTGGGACAAAAGGGATGACCTTCATTAGAAGAATCATGGCCATCCTTTTGGAGATGACATCTTTTCTGTTCAGAAGATTTACATCCTGCTTTTTCAGGACTACAAACTTTCCGCTTGGTTTCAGTAAGTTTTTTGATCTGTAAAGCAAGCTCATGTAGCTTGTCCCTATCTACATCATAGTGTTTGAAATAGCCCTTTTTTACTCCTATAACCAAACCCGCTTCCCTCAAAACTTTTATATGCTGTGATATTGCTGACTCTGACAGCCCAAGTTTCCTCGATAATGCTCTTACGCAGTAATTGTGTTGTAAAAGCAAAGTAATGATTTTAAACCTCGTCTCATCAGCTATAGCCTTTAGTAGCTTTATTGTCTCCATAACCCACCTCCACTCGTTTAATTAAGCGCTTACTTAATTAAAATATACATCTAATATTTGATTAAGTCAATACTTAATTAAACATCAGGCAATTGCTAAGAATTTCAACATATGTCTACCATCCTGAAAATAAAAATCCCGCAGCAGAGCAAAATTTCTATCGCATCTGCAGCGGGACTTATATAAATTTACTCAAAAAATTTTTCTACTTGCCAATAAGCTTCTCCGTTTCGGAAATAAGTTCTTTAAGAATATTTACTCCTTCTCTTGTACTATCTTTGTCATAGGAAAGTAATGTAAAAATCTTATCTACTCTTTTTTTGTAGTCCCTTGGTTTTATGCTAAAGCCATCAATCATTCTAACAGCCTTTTTCTCATTAATACAGTACTCTTCATTCAAAGCAAATAATACTTGATTCAGA
>CALGOY010000282.1 GCA_937960725.1 uncultured Bacillota bacterium | reverse complement strand
AGCATGTAAAGCATAAGTTTATTTTGTGTACAATCTTATTATAATATGATATGATTATATGAGTAAAATTAATATATATAATACTTTATATTAGGAGGACTTATGGATATTCAATTTGATCTCTACAAAATATTTTACCATGCTGCGAAACATCTAAATTTTACCCAAGCCGCCCGGGAACTTTTTATTACTCAATCTGCCGTCAGCCAGGCTATTAAGAATTTAGAAAAGCAATTAGGCAACCCTCTTTTTTACCGCCAAGGGAGAAACATGAAGCTGACCTGGGAAGGTAAGCTGCTATATGAACACGTTGAAAAAGCTTATCATCTAATCAAGGCAGCTGAGGCCAAATTTAAAGAAATTAATAATTTAGAGATGGGCGAAATTAGAATAGGAGCCAGCGATACTATATGCAAATACTTTCTTATGCCCACTCTGGAAAAGTTCAACGAGACACATCCCGGAGTTAAAATACGCGTAACCAATAGAACTTCACCCCAGCTGATAGATATATTAAAATCAGGAAGTCTGGACATTGCTATCATAACACTGCCTATATCCGATCCAGATATACAAGTAAAACCCTTTATGGAGGTTAAGGATATATTTGTAGCCTCAGCCAAATTTACTTCTTTGAAAAATAAAGTTATATCCCTCGACGCCTTAGCCAAATATCCTATTTTGCTACTAGAAGGCAAGAGCGCCACCCGGCGAAACTTAGACCGCTATCTAGAACAATACGGCGTCAATATCGTTCCAGAAATTGAGCTAGAAAGCAACGACCTATTAGTAGATTTTGCCCGTATAGGCCTGGGAATAGCTTGCGTTTTAAAGGAGAGTGCATTGGAGGAAATTGAAAAAGGAAATTTGTTTGAAGTGAAGCTTAAAGAAGAGCTGCCTTCACGGAAATTAGCTATATGTTGCATGAAAAACATCTCCCTTTCTCGGGCTGCCCTGGCCTTTATCCAGATGCTGCAATCTGTAAGCAACTAAACACTAGAAAAAGCTACTTCTTCAGCCGGGATATATCCGTGCTGTTTTTTGGATTAAGCTTATATGGACCATATATTTAAGGAAGCTATGCCGGAACTGCCTAAGCTCTGACCTATTATAAATAGCGAATAGTTTCTTTCATAAAACAAAAAATAGATATTAAGTAAATAATCAAATTAGCAACTAATAATTAAGTATGGAGGAAATTTTATGGACAGAGATAAATTTAAAGATTTTAAAAAACCACCCCAATCCTACTGGATGGCATCTATATCTAGGTCAGAATATCCGGCATTAAATCAAGATTTAAAAGCTGACATAGCGATTGTTGGTGGCGGTATAACCGGTATACTATGTGCCTATTTTCTTAATAAAGAAGGTCTAAATCCTATAATCCTCGAAGCAGACCGTATCCTACAAGGTACCACTGGCCACACGACGGCTAAGATTACTTCCCAGCATGGGCTAATCTACAATAAAATAAAAACTCAGTTGGGTGAAAAGCTGGCAAAACAGTATGCAGATGCGAATGAAACCGCCATCCAGATGTTCAAGCAAATTGCAGATGAAAACAACATCGATTGCGACTATCAGCCTCAGTCCGCCTATATATATACCTTGCAGGATAAATATATTAGTAAAATCAGCGATGAAGCAGATACAGCGGCATCCCTAGGGATAAAAGCTGCTTATGTTGAGGAAACCCCCTTGCCCTTTCCTGTAAAAGCCGCAGTCCGTTTTGACGATCAGGCCCAGTACCATCCGCTTAAGTTTTTGATGCCCCTGGCTAAGATAATCTCAGATAATGGAGTACAAATATTTGAAAGAACGCGTGTTGTAGATATTAAAGAAAACAGCAGCTATGAAAATAGCAGCTATGCTTTAACAACCGAGCGGGGAAATAAAATATCTGCGGATAAAGTCATCATAGCTTCTCACTATCCTTTTTATAATAAGCCTGCCCTATACTTTGCCAGAATATATACAGAGCGGTCCTATGCCATTGCAATAAAAGCTAAAGAAAAATATCCCGGCGGAATGTATATATCAGCTGAAGATCCTACCCGCTCTCTCCGCAGCTTACATTCTGACAACGGAGAGCTTATTATAGTCGGCGGTGAACACCACAAAACAGGACAGGGACCAGACACTAGGAAGCACTACGAAACACTAGTAGATTTTGCCAATAGCATATTTACTTTAGAGGATATCCCCTACCGCTGGTCTACCCAGGACTGCATGACTTTAGATGATGTCCCCTATGTAGGCCACTTCACTTCCGATACCCCAAACTTGTATATCGCCACCGGATATGGAAAGTGGGGCATGACCAACAGCATGGCCGCTGCCAAAAACTTCGTCGTGGAAAATCTAAATGTGGCAGAAAAACTAATAGAAGGGAAAATCATTCAAGTCGATGGCCAAAGAGCGGGGGCATACAGAGATGAACAAGGCACGCTGCATCTGGTGAACACTACGTGCACCCACATGGGCTGTGAGCTGCAGTGGAACTCTGCCGAAAAAACTTGGGATTGCCCCTGCCATGGTTCCAGATTTACTTATGAAGGGGATATAGTAGAAGGTCCAGCCGTTAAACCTTTAAGTAGATATAATGACGTAAATACCATAGAAAAAGTTATAAAAGATCAGTTTTAAAATATGATAAAAGCTTATAAATTAAAAGGGGTTCTTATTTAAAATTATTTAAATCTAAAGGAACCCCTTTATTTTTCTATACCATAACTATTTCATCAAAATTTCTCTCCAGTATCCGCACCACATCTCCATCAATCCAATTTTGCTCAACCTGCTGCCACAAAATATCTAATATTTCCTTCTTGCTCATCTTGTTCCTATAGGAGCGATTTTCCGACAGTGCCGTGGATATATCCGCCACCGCCATTATCCTAGCTCCCAAATCTAGCTCTTGTCCCTTTTTGTGAAACGGATACCCGCTTCCATCAAGCTTCTCATGATGAAATGCCGCCCAATCCCTTATCTTGTTCATTATCTGCAACATATCTAATAATTGATAAGTATGGTATGTATGCTGTTTTATGATATTAAATTCCTTCCTGCTCAATTTTCCTGGCTTATGCAGTATAGCTTCAGGTATCGAAAGTTTCCCCAAATCGTGGAGCAGTCCCGCTATTTCTAAATAAAATACATCATTTTCAGACATACCCATAAAAGCGCCGAGCCTTGAAGCTATCTCTGCCACCCGCTTTGAATGGGCAGCAGTATAAGAGCTTTTTCTGTCAACGATTTTTGCGCATAAGTTAGCAAACTGCCTTATATCCTCTCTTTTCATCATAAATTTTCTGTTGTAGTGGGCAGCTTTCAATGCGGAATAAGTCCGTTCATTGACCAGATCAAACCAAAATGACTCTTTCTCAGCTAAGCTTAAGAAAGCATTGACTAACATCGGGTGGAACATGGTACCAGAATATCCCTTGATTGTTTCTTTAATAGCATCGCTCTGCTCTAATATATATGTATCATTTCTAATCAGTACATCGATTCTATCTGCCAAATGAATAATTTGAGCCTCCAAAAGACGGTCCACATCATCCGCTTTTCGTATCTCTGAATAATCTGTATGATGGTGCAGTATCGTCTGCCTTATTCTACTAAGCAGCCTCACATCCCGAATCAGCTCTTCCCCTTCTATACAATGAGCTCTTATTAATTGTTCCTCTAGTATAAAGTTCCTCGCTTCCTCTTTTAATTCAAATGTAGATATGCCTATATCATGAAGGTATGAAGCTACTACAAGGTGCAGGGAATCTCCCTTTAGATTTATTGTATTAAATAGCCTATAGGCTATGTACGCAACCCTTTGACCATGGTGATATACTCCCTTTTCCATCAAATCTACAGCTGCAGAGATCATCTCAGCAAAATCGATCATATTTATCGAAATAATATCTTCTTTGTCCGGAACAGTCGAATCAAGAACTGAACTAACATCTCTTGGAGCTTGCATATATAATACTCCTTTTTTAATTTATTTTCAAGTAAATTATTAAACAATTTTTAAGTTAATAAAACAGTTATTTTATCGGAAAAATAAACAAAAATCACATTTATTTTTATCAATTATTACACTTTTAAATAGTTATAAAAAAGTATATAATATTAAATGGCTACATCATGCGTCTAAATAATTTATCATTTTATATGATGTTGCTATTGTAGATGGATGAAAGGAGAGTCTAGTTTGAATTTATCAGTTAAAGAACGGGAAGTAGAAGTATTCGACGATCTGGATGAAGTAATAGCTATACTTACAAGGGAGAACAAAACATCTAGGCATCCTACTTTTTTATGGAGTAAGGTTTCTGACGAAGTACACCGGGCTTTATTGTATAAAATATCCGAAGAATTAAACTTGCCTAATCCTAGATTTATTGCCTCTAAGCACTTAGAAAAGCATAAGTTTAAGTTCTTAAATAACTCTTCACTAAATGGGCTTTACTCTTATTATAAAAATAGATTTCCTAGAAAACCTGGGGTCCATATTATAATTAATGTATGTGATCAGCTTGGTATTCCTCAGGTCAGCGTAGAAGAATGGATAGACTTTATCAAAAATAATAATATATTTTCATGGAACAACGTTCCCAACGAAGTAAAGAAAGAGATTCTGCTCCGGGCATGCAAAGAACTGGGATACTCTCATCCCATTCATATAAGAAACGAAGACTTTTCAGTAAAATTCAAATTTCTAAACGGCCGTACCCTGACGGGATTTTATAACCATTTTAAAAATAAAGTAGAGGATATACGGGGCAGCGTAATTAAAAATATGTGCGATATCTTAGGTATTGAAATTACGGAAAAAGATTGGATCGACTATATTACCAACTCATCCGTCAGTACTTTTTGGGATATAATCCCCCATGACGTCATTAGAAAATTGCTCTACAAAGCTGCAAATACCCTAGGATACAGCAATCCCCGTATGATGTCTACAGAAGATCTCAAAACCTCTATGGACTTTATAGATGGCATGAGCTTTTATAGCTTTGCTTCCCGCTTTTTCGGATTGGAGAGGGGCGGCTATAAGAGTATCGATTTTATATGCGATGTATACGGAGTTGCTGAACTAACCTATGACGAATGGATTTTTATGATCTCTAATCAAAAGAACTTCAAATGGGATAATGTTCCCAAGCCTTATATAAATAAAATTTTATTTGAGAAAGCCAAAGAATTAGGAAAAAGCAATCCTAGGATGTTAAAATACGACGATCTAGCTACACCCACTGCTTTTTTAAACAACAAAACATTAGTCAGCCTGTACAACTATTATAGTGAATTGGCAAGCAAAGCGGGAATGGATACTATCAGCTATATGTGCGATGACTGCGATGTAGCCCCCCTGACAACGGAAGAATGGATATCCCTGATCCAAGAAGAGGACACAAAAATTCCCTGGGACAATGTTTCTAAGGAAACTAAAAAAGAAATTCTAATTCGTGCAGCCGAAGAATTAGGCTTAAGAAGCCCTCGCTTTATGGGCTACAAAGATTTTTGCTCCTACCGTTTTTCTTTTTTGAACGGAAAAACTCTTTCGGGGCTATATATCAACTATAGCTTTAAAGCCGATGAAAAGCAAATACCAGTCGTCCAATATATTTGCGACGATGTGGGAATTGAAGAGCTTACTATAAACGATTGGATTGATATGATAGCTAACTCCAACTCCTGCCGATGGGAAAGCGTACCTTTAAGTGTACAACGTGAAATTATCATAAAAGCAGCTGCTGAAATGGGGATATTCCATCCAAGGCTTATGGGAACTAAGGAATTTGATTCCGTTAAACTCAAATTTTTAAATAACAAAACCCTTTCCGGACTATATTACCACTATGCCTCTAAATTAAAGGATGATAAGCAGCAAATTAATGAGTTTATTTAATACATTAAATATTCCTAGGATAGATATTAATCCTAAAACCGGAAGGCTGACCACCATAGATAATTTATCCCATAAAAAGTTTTTTGACAGCAGGGCTAATATGAAGGATTTCTTCAATAAATATCTAAAGCTATTTAGCCTAGAAAGCCTATGCAGGAAATATACGATGATAAGAAATGCGAAGAAAGCCAATATATACAGAAAAGGCCTCATTACTGTACTGGCTTCTATGAATAAATACGAATATATTGATTTTGTATTTGACATTCTAAAAAGTGTCCCAAGGGATCGGTTTGGTCTGCGCAAACCTCGTGGAAAAGGGGATTATCGCCTGCTAAAATCCGATCTTTATAAGCTGGCAGGACTTGAAGAGTTAGAGCCTGTAGAGGAAAATAAGATTGATTTTGCCAATGTTGATTTAGTTGAAAACCGCAATAAGGAAGAAGTTATAGAAAAACTACAAATGTACAAACAGATTCTAGATATAAAGGTGAAGAAATTCCATATAATCGACTGCACCTATTTAATCTCCTATAGAGGCTCATATATCTTCTTGATGACAGCATCGGTTCTACCTGGAGAGGTTCTAACAGCTAACAACGGCTATGAGTTTGTAGTAGTAGAGTGCCGTGAACGAAAATCCAGTGAAGGCTATGTGGTAGAGCTAAAAGCAATAGATGAAATAAGCGAAATAGAAGCAAATTCAATCAGCAAATTCGCCAGGGACTCTAATGATAGCATTCTTGTCTCTTATATCGAAAGGGTAATAGAAGGGATAAAAAACGATAGCCTACCCCCGCTGCTATCCAATGCTCTAGGCCTAAAAAAAGAAAAGCAATTATCCAAGAAAGATATAGTAAAGCTACCAGATGATGCTTATTACAACAAAGTTTTACTCAATAATCCCTCACAAAAACAAGCTGTATCCTTAGCGCTGAGCCTAGACGGAAAGAACAACACATTAGCAATCATTCAGGGACCTCCGGGAACTGGTAAAACAACCTTAATTAAAGAAATCGCTCTGCAGTATTATCATAGAGGTAAAAATGTGCTCATTCTTGCTAAGACCAATATAGCCGTAGATAATATCCTTGAAAAGCTCCTGGAAGATAAGGTAAGGGCATTGAGGACTGGAAACAATATAGAGTTTAAATCCGATCTTCCCTATGCTTTTACTGTATCTACCTCTAATCCCGAATATATGGAGCTTATGAGAGGTAAAAATAAGATTGTATTAGGTACGCCAATGGGTTTCTATCTCGATAGAAATATTGATGAATATAATATTTACGACATATTAATTATAGACGAAGCTTCGCAGATGGATATTCCAGAAACCTTATTTAGCCTGCAGTTTGCTGATAAAGCCGTAATCATCGGCGATCATCTCCAGATACCTCCTTTTCCAATTCAAAACGAGGTATTGCTGGAATATGATCCGAATATAGATTTGTATACCAGAGAAGAGCTGCAAAAAAGTTTGTTTGAAATCCTGATAACTGATAAAGATAGATATAACAGCGTATTTTTGGATATAAATTATAGAACTCAAAATCCTGAATTGGTATCCTTTATATCAGACTTGATATACGATGGAAAGCTATGCCCTAATTTAGATTCTGAATACTATAAAACTCCCCCTGCAAAGCGAAAAAGGCTTTTTCCTCAAAAACCCATCGAAATTATAGATACCTCAGAATTTTTCGATCCTCAAACCAGGATGGAAACGGAAGTAGACTCTACCTACTATAATCTATGTGAAGCTATGCTGTCTCTCCAAAAAGTAGTCAGCTTAGTAAAGGAAGGCGAAAGATTAAGCAATATATGTATAATTACCCCCTATAAAGCCCACGCAGAAAAGCTAAAAGAAGTATTCGAAAGTCATTCCAAATATTTCTATAGCAACCTAGAAGAATTTAGGGAATTTATCGAACGGAATATATACACCATAGACTCGTTTCAGGGCAGAGAACAGGACAACGTTATAATCAACTGGGTGCGCAGCAATTATACATCGCCCGGCACCACTACCCGGACCGGTTTTCTAAGAGACTATAGAAGGGTCAACGTCGCCTTATCAAGGGCTAAAAAGCGCCTAATCCTAATAGGCGATTTTGAAACCCTTACCAAATCGGAAAATATGAAGGTTCAGTATATATTCTCAAAGATTAAAAACATTGATAGGGAAGAAAGAATTGTCATTTAGTATCAACTCCTCTAATTTGGGTATACTATAAAAGAAAATCCATAAAAAGGAGTTGATACGATGGACCGGTTGGCCTTAATCCTTGTAATAATAGGCGCTCTCAACTGGGGATTGATCGGGCTATTCCAGTTCGATCTAGTTGCGACTCTATTCGGAGGCCAAGATGCACTATTAAGCCGGATTATCTATACTTTAGTAGGGGTAGCCGGAGCTTATGCCATCAGCTTTTTATTTCGTGAAAGGCAAAAAGTTATGTAAGCATAATAAAAGCAGGGTTAAGCTCAACCCTGCTTTTATATTATCTATTTTCATAGCATACCACACTAATTTTGCCCCGACATCTGCCTCTGCTGCTGCTCGATCATCTTTTTAACCATATTTCCACCGATTCGACCAGCATCCCTCGCTGTGATATTGCCGTTATATCCCTCTTGAAGATTAATATTTAATTCATTGGCGATTTCATACTTCATCTGATCTAAAGCTTGCCTTGCTTCAGGTACAAGATTTCTATTTCTGCTATTACTAGTGGTATTGTTGCTGCTAAAATTGTTGATGTTTTGGTTGAACATAATATCACCTCCTGTAGTATCTATTATGCCACGATTTAAAAAAAATAAACAATTTAGTCAAAAAAAATCCTAACTTGTCGTTTTAAGTCAGGATTTTTTCTTAATGTTCTTCTTTAAATATATTTTTATAATTTCAGTATTAATCCCCATATTTCCTCACGTTTGAAGATTAAATATATTTAAAGTAGTTCTTTAACTATCCACATTACTCACAGGGTTATCCACAGTTAATAATGGCATTTTAGCTGATTTTTGCCTAATTTCCACATTTTCCACAAGCTGTTTTGCCTAATTTATCCACACTATCCAGCATTAGTTTACCATTACTTCAACTTCAATCCCGGTTCAGCATTAAGGGTTAAATCCGAAATCTCGCCCTTTATAAATCTATAATAACCAGCACAGCCTATCATGGCGGCATTATCAGTACACAACATGGGCTCCGGATAGTAGAGGCTAATTGCCTTTTCTTCTGCCCTCTTTTGCATCTGGGAGCGAAGAGCTGAGTTGGCGGCCACTCCGCCTGCCAAGGCAATCTTATCCGTGCGCTTTTCTTTAGCAGCTGCCATGGTCTTTTCAACCAATACATCTACAACCGCCTGTTGAAAACTGGCGGCTATATTTTCTACCCTGTATGCCTCTCCTCGCTGCTTTAAGGTATTAAGGTAATTAATCACAGCTGTCTTAAGACCGCTAAAACTAAAATCATAATTATCTCCATTGAGATAAGCCCTTGGAAAATCCACCGCCTGTGGATCGCCGCTTTTAGCAATCCTGTCTATCGCCGGCCCTCCTGGATAGCCTAAGCCTAGGGTACGGGCAACTTTGTCATAGGCTTCTCCTGCAGCATCGTCCCTAGTCATTCCCATGATCTCATATTCCCCATAATCCTGCACCCATACGAGGTGGCTGTGCCCTCCTGATACCACCAGGCATAGAAAAGGTGGTTCCAACTCCGGATGGGAAATAAAATTGGCACTTATATGGCCCTCAATATGGTGTACACCAATAAGGGGTATAGAAAGCCCAAAGGCTAATGCCTTAGCAGTTGATACCCCGACTAGCAAAGCCCCTACAAGCCCAGGCCCATAGGTTACAGCAATAGCATCCAGATCTTTGAACCCAATATTGGCCTCGGCCATTGTCTCATCGATAATAGGACTTATAACCTCCACATGCTTCCTAGAAGCAATCTCCGGTACCACTCCCCCATATTTTTGGTGGAGGGAGATTTGAGAGGAAATCTTATGGGCTAATACTTGCCTGCCGTTTTTTACAACAGCAGCCGATGTCTCGTCGCAGGACGTTTCTATGGCTAGTATATAAATTTCATCTTTATTTTTTATATCCTCTGTCTTTTTCAGCATTCTTTCATAGTAAGTCATAGCTCTTCACCTACACCTCTGCCTTTGCTTTTTTACAACTATAAAAGAAGGAATAGACAAAACAATCATAGCGGCTCCAAAAATAAATAGGATCCGCTGTACGGTATCAAAGAAAAACTGTTCTGGAACTATTCGAATTAGTATGTCGGTTCTAGGATCAAGCTGCCATAAATCATTGGTGAAAAATATATAGTGAAATTGATCCCAAACAGGTGTAAAGTCCTTGTACATTAGAACAAATAGGACTATACCAAATAGAAAAACCACCCCAAATACCCACAGGAAAGAATGGGCCAGGTATCCCCATAGGCCCTTCTTTGCTAACAAATACAATAGGAGTAGGGAAACAGCAAAACATACAGCCGATATAATCCTTAGATTTACTCCTCCTAAAAATAAATCCTTAACATCTACCATATGGGCAATTTCCCTTTCGTTAAACACCGGGCGGGATTCCCCATCAATAACAGCAGTTATAACTAAATCATCCCGTTCATCTCTTAAATAGTTCAATAACTCCTCGGTTACCCTTATAAGCTCTTCATCAGACATACCAGTACTTTGAGCTATATTTAGTTTTTCATATTCCCTTTTGTAAAAAGCTAAATCAAATGCCACCAGTTCGATGCTCGTCAGGAATAAAACTATCACCAAGAATATAATTGCAGCTGTAGCCAGGCCCCTTTTCACAACTACCGTCCCTTCTTTTTTTATTTAGCCAGGTCCCGGGCAAAATCTCTTATATGTTCGTTCCACATAATAAGGGCATCTTCGTTGTTGTTGGAATAATACCGTTTTCGAATGCCAACAGCCCGAAAGCCTAGCTTCTCATATAGATTCTGGGCAATCTTATTGGATACCCTAACCTCTAAGGTCATCCGTACTGCCCCCAAACTTATCGCTGCTTCAATAAGGGATCTCATTATAGCTTCCCCAATTCCCCGGCCCCTGTAGCTGGGATGAACAGCTACATTCGTTATATGGGCTTCATCAATTATTACCCACATACCCCCATATCCCACTATCTTATCTTGACAAACTGCCACGAAGTAGTGGGCGCATCTATTTTGTTCTATCTCTATGCGGAAAGCCTCCCGCGACCATGGGGTGGGAAAGCACAGTCTTTCAATTTCCAATACTTCATCTATATCTGCAGCAGTCATGGGGCGAATATCAAATGAGCTCATCCATCCTTCCCTCTTTTCAGCGTTCGTCTTAATTTTTATTTCAAACCGAACTATTTGCGCCCAAACTTTTGTTCTGCCTGAGACTTTCTCAAATAAAATGGCACAAGATCTCTATAGCTTTCCAACTCCCCCCTCTGGGCTTTTTCCAATGCCAGCGCAGCAATAGAAGCCGCCCGCTGCACAGCCGAAGGAGTAGGAGCGAAGCTTGCTTGATCTCCCAATTTATTCAATATTATTTGCCTGTACACCGGCACCCCATCTCCATTAAACACAACTGGCTCCTTGGTATCTTTTAGTTTTTCTAGTAGCTCTAAAATAGGTACGGCCATGTACTCATCTAGCCTCTTCAGCCTACCGCTTCCAATGTTGTTATCATTGCCGCCTTTATCAGGATGCCATCTATATATACATGTATATACCTGTTCTCGCCTTGCATCCATAATAGGGCATA
>CALGOY010000281.1 GCA_937960725.1 uncultured Bacillota bacterium | reverse complement strand
TAGAATTATTTTTCCATCATGGATGAAAGTTATATAATCTGCGACTTTATCCAAATCAGAGGTTATATGGGTAGAGAAAAAGACACTTTTATTTTCATCCTGTATTAAATCTGTTAATATATCCAAGAGCTCACTGCGAAATACCGGATCTAGACCTGAAGTAGGCTCATCCATGATAAGTAGTCTAGCATCGTGAGATAAGGCTATGGCAAGGGAGAATTTCATCTTCATGCCTTTGGATAGATCTTTGATTTTCTTATTCTCGGGTAATTCAAAGATTTTTAGATATTTTTTGAACGCATTCTCATCCCATGATTTATATAGGGGAGCAATTATCCTTTTCATCTCTTTGACTGTAAGATCTTCATAAAAATGATTTTCGTCATATACAAATCCGATTTGCTCTTTGATTTCTTTTTCATATCGAACATGGTCTTTGCCAAACACATTTATATATCCGCCATCTTTTTTAAGGAGATTCATGATCAGTTTAATTGTGGTACTTTTTCCAGCACCATTTGGGCCGATGAACCCCATAATATATCCCGGGGGTAGAGAAAAACTTATATCATTTAGGGAGAAAGATTTAAAATCTTTGCGTAAATTTTTAACTTCTAAAATATATTCCATGTTCAAACCTCCTCATATAGCACTTCTAGCATTTTTTTTAATTCTTTTAGAGATAGATCTAAAGCTTTGGCAGCTAGGACTGCATCTATCAGCTTTGATTCCACTACAGCTAATTTTTTTTCTTCAAGCTTTTCTTTACTGTAGGCAGCAACAAAAGAACCTTTTCCAGGTACAGTCTCGATAAATCCTTCCCTTTCCAATTCCTCATAAGCGCGTTTAGTAGTAATAACGCTTATTTGGAGTTCTTTAGCTAAACCCCTTATAGATGGAAGGGCTTCTCCGGCAGTAAGTTGGCCTTTGAGTATCTGCTCTTCTAATTGTGTTACAATCTGCTTATAAATAGGTTCATTTGATGAGTTTGAAATAATAATTTTCATAGATGCCTCCAACTGTTTGAGTTGTATATATACACTATACACAGTTTAGGTATAAATGTCAATAAAAAACTATGGTAATTGGATTTCAATTACCATAGTTTTTCAATTACTTGTTCTTCTTAATTATTTTGAAGGATACATTTTTCGTATACCTATTGGCATAGCTGCTAGCCGCGTAGCTTTCGGGTTTTATCTTAGGCTCAAAGGCAGTTCCTTTGGCCATAGCAATCATCTCTCCTATTAGGTCCCTGGTAGCTCCGGAGGTACCGATGTCCAGGTGAAATTCAAACTTTATATCTCCGTGATGTTCCCGGGTATTTAGTAGAGGTTCAATAAGCCCGTCTATCTTTTCAGAAGTAAATAGAGCGGCTACCTCTAGAGTCTTGCTAGTTTCTAGATAAATTTTTTCCCTTAAGCTGTGTATGGGTCTTGAAATAGTTTGGGTAGATATAAACCCGATAGCTCCTCTGCCTACCCTATGCATGTGGATAGCCGTAACGAATACGGTACCCTCGCCCACTTGCGAGTCAGTTCCAATTGACAGTTTATAGTGGTAGTCGGGGGCTTGTTTTATAAAATTTAGCAGCAGGTCGTAAACTTGGTCGAAGGTGAGCTTTTGATACTTGGAGTTTTTGAACAGCATGGGTTTTTGTGTGAATAATGAAGCTGAAGCCTTCATTAATATCCCTCCTACCACAAAAAATGCAACATTTCTTGTGGGTCTTTACTATATTATACATCAAAATAAAATAAGCTGCTATAAATTTGCTCAAATTTCAAAATAATCCCATAAAAAAATTGTACAAACCTAGAGGATCTAATTCTATCTTTGCTTTTTAAGGAATATAAATAAAGCAGTAGTATATAACTAAAGAAAATAATATTTGTTGGAGCTATGGTGGAGGAGTGGATGTAAATTTATCGCCGCTTTTGTGCTATTGTTTGGTCTATATTTCTATGCTTGTCTTTTTTATCTTCATCAACAGCTGCAGCTATCCGGGAAAGCAACGAATTTGTTGCTTTTGATTCACAATTGGCTGTAAAAAAAGGGCCTCTAGAAATACTATATAAAAAACAAGAAAATCAAATAAGAACAATACAGAGTGCGGAAGGCGCAGAAGAAAATGAGGATATAGAAGATATTGAAAACGCAGACAAGGTTACACTGCTTATTTTAACATTAAGGGAATTACAATTGCCAGCTTAGGCTATAGGGGATTTAGCACATCGATCAAAGAACAGGTAGGGATGGATATAAAAAATGCCCGGGAAAGAAGCAACTATCCCAATGCTACCCAGCTGGAATTGGGACGGTATGCCATTGATCAGGGAGCTGACCTGGTAGCGGGGCACCACCCTCATGTAATACAGGGGATTGAAAAATATAAGGGTAGATACATAGTCTATAGCTTGGCTAATTTTTGTTTTGGAGGAAATCGCAATCCCTCTGACAAAGATACATTTATATTTCAAAACGCTTTTACTTTCAAGGGAAAAGAACTTATAAGTGTAAAGGGAAAGGTTATTCCCTGTCAGGTTTCATCGGTAAAAGAAGTAAATGATTATCAACCTACAATTCTAGAGGGAGAGGAGAAAGAGCGGGTGTTAAAGCGCATTTTAAAATATAGTGAAAAATTAAAGTATGGTATTAAGGCGGAAAATTTAGATGAATTTTCCGCCTCTACTTTTTATTAGCTCCATACTCCCTAACTATTATTGCTTTAAAAAAGGAACATTATATGGTAAAATTTGATATAAAAATATTAAAACCTCTCATTGCTTTCGGGGGTCGGGGAATTGAGGATACAGATCAAGCGACCGGTTATATGGGTGACCATTTCATACATAGCAGGAATACTCCTATCTTCAATTCTAAAATCGTTTAGCTGGGTATACATTGCTTGGCTAATAGCCGTTTTTTGTTTGCTAATTGGATTTTTATTGTTGAAAAAGGGTAAACCTTATTTATCCATTATAATATTATTGCTTTTTATGTGGACAGGCTTTGTCAATGGTCAAATAGCCAGGGTTGATTTTAGTGGCTTAAATAGCTTTCAAGGTTCAACCTTAAATTTGACAGGTCAGGTATTAGAAGTAGTTAGATACGACAACGATAGGGCGGTATACGATGTTCAGGTTGAATATGTGGAGGATGAGGGTGGGAAATATTTAACTAGAGGTAAAATTAGGCTATCTCAATATTTCTATGGAGAAGGAGAAAATAGAAAGATATTTAGCCCTGGGGATATTATTAGAATCAGGGGAGAGTTGCGTAAACCTCAGGGCAGGAGAAATCCTAGAGGCTTTGATTATAGGGGCTACCTTGAAAAGCAAGGTATTTTTTATACTGTGAACGTTTCAGAAAGTCAAGTGGAGCTTATAGGAACTAAACCTTTTAAGTGGCCTTATTCTTGGATAATAGCCGTCCATAACTGGTTAAAGAGTATAATGGAGAAAAACTTAAGGGAGCCTGTCCTGGCCCTAGTCAAATCGATGATTATAGGGGATAAGGGAGGGCTGTCCTACCGACTAAGAGATGAATTTTCTAAAACGGGGCTTGCTCATATATTAGCAATATCGGGCCTTCATGTGGGATATATAGTCCTTGCTTTATCGGCTGTGCAAAGGTTTTTAAAGCTGCCTCCCAAAATAGCTTTTTTAGCCCAAGCTCTGTTTTTGGGGTTTTATTGTTTGCTTGTGGGGGGAGCAGCATCAGCGATCAGGGCTGCAATCATGGCTATAATTGTAATGGGAGGAAGACTGTTGGGGCGAAGGCCAGATCCTGTAAATAGTATGGCGCTAGCGGCTTTGATAGTTTTAATATTTAGGCCTTTAGATATATATGACGTCGGCTTTCAGCTGTCTTTTGGAGCGGTGGGAGGTATTTTTCTATACAGCAATCGTATAAAAAAGGCTTTGAAGTTTTTACCTAATTTTATTTCCAATTCTATATCTGTAAGCTTAGCTGCCCAGCTAGGCACCTGGCCTTTGATTTTATATTATTTTAATATCATTTCCCCTTGGGCTGTGCTAACCAACTTATTGTTAGTTCCCATAGCTGGGATTGTTGTGATATTAGGCTTTGTCATGCTCATCA
>CALGOY010000280.1 GCA_937960725.1 uncultured Bacillota bacterium | reverse complement strand
GGTTGAAGAGGATGCACCGGTTGTATTGGAGGTTAGGAATTTAAAATCCGATGTTGTAAAAGATGTATCATTTAAACTAAGAAAGGGCGAGATATTGGGGTTTGCGGGGTTAGTGGGTGCAGGGCGGACGGAAACGGCAAGGCTTATATTTGGCGCCGACCCAAAACAGGACGGGGAGATATTTATAAGGGGCAAAAAAGTAGAAATAAATTCGCCGCAGGATGCGGTAGCTAACGGCATAGGCTATCTTTCGGAAGATAGAAGGCGTTTTGGCCTGGCGGTTGGACTACCTGTAGATGTAAATGTTACGATGGCTTCTTTAGAGAATTATATAAACAAGGGGATTATCGATTTCAAAAAGGAGAGGGAGACGGCCTCCGAGTATGTCAAAAAGCTTAGTATAAGGACTCCTTCCATAAGGCAACTGGTTAGGAATTTGTCGGGTGGGAATCAGCAAAAAATTGTTGTGGCAAAGTGGCTGGTTAAAAACTGTGATATATTGATTTTCGATGAGCCTACTAGGGGTATAGATGTTGGAGCCAAGAGCGAGATATACAAGTTGATGGATGAGCTGACTAAGGAGGGCAAGTCCATCATAATGATTTCTTCTGAGTTGCCAGAACTCCTGAGAATGAGCGATAGAATAATAGTAATGTGTGAAGGGGTAAAGACGGCAGAGCTTAATATAGAAGAGGCGACCCAGGAGATTATTATGAAATATGCTACTTCACATAAATGAGTTCAAATAAATGAGAGGGGCAGGGGTTATGAAAAATAAAATTAAATATATAGAGCTTTCGCAATTTATGGCTTTGGCAGCACTTATTATTTTATACATATTTTTCTCAATTTTCGGAAACAACTTTTTTTCAACCGATGCTCTTGTCAATATACTTGACTCATCTTATTATATAGGATTTATGGCTATCGGCGTTACTTTTGTAATAATTACGGGGGGCATAGATCTTTCTTTGGGGACAGTGCTGATATGTTCTGCGCTGGTAGGAGGAGTAGCCCATAACAACTGGGAGCTGCCCATGGGATTGGCGCTAATTATTTGCGTGCTGGTAGGGGGATTGTTTGGGCTTTTAAATGGAACTTTAATCGCCAGATTTAAGCTGCCGCCTTTTGTAGCTACCTTAGGAACTATGATGATAGCTCAAGGGGCGGGGGCTATAGTGTCCAAAGTTATGACGATAAGATACCCGAATATCACCAGTCCCGAGGGTTGGTTTAAAACTGTGTTTTATAAGACGAGTAATGGCTTTCCCATCGGGATAGTCTGGTTAGCGTTAGCTTTCGTTGTTGCATATATTATATTGAACAAGACTAAAATAGGCAGATATGCGTATGCGATAGGTTCTAATGAAGAGGCAGCCCGATTATCTGGAATAAATGTAGTGAAGTGGAAGACCATCGTGTATGTGATATCCGGTCTATTTAGCGGAATGGCAGGCGTCATGTATGCAGCGACATATACTTCGATAGTTCCTGCTACGGGAAATGGCTTCGAATTGCTGGCTATTGCAGGGGTAGTTATCGGAGGTACATCCCTGTCGGGAGGCGTGGGGAGCCTGTCAGGTACCATCATAGGTGTCTACATAATGAGCGTGCTAAAGCAGGGCTTAATGTCTATGAACCTTCAGGCCCATTATCAAACTCTATTTACAGGTATTGTAGTAATTGCAGCGGTTATGCTGGATATATATAGAAGCAGAAAGGTAAGTAGGGCTTAAAGCCTTATATGCTGGGTTACTGTACAATAACTTTTTTGTGCTAGTTATTAACATTCATACAATAGTGAATAACTAGCACAATAGTTAAAAGGAGGTCAAGTTGTTGTGAAGAAGTTTTTAGCCCTTTTACTGGCAGCGGTGTTGCTAATTATGGTCTTGGCAGGTTGTGGCGGCTCTAAAAGCGAAGAAGCAGAAGCGCCTGCTGAAACTACTGAGGAAACAACAGAAGATACGCAAGAAACACAAGATGTTGAGGAAGCTGAAGATTCCGAAGAAGCAGAGGCTAGTGAGGATACTGCAGATAGTGGAGAAAAGCCCTATATAGCTGTAATTTCAAAGGGATTTCAGCATCAATTTTGGCAGGTGGTACTTAAAGGAGCAGAGGATGCAGCGAAGGAGTACAATGTGGAAATAACCTTTGAGGGACCTCCATCTGAGTCGGATATAAGCGAACAGGTGGATATGCTAAACAATGCCCTATCCAAAAACCCGGATGCAATCTGTCTTGCTGCATTGGATACGGAGTCAGTCCTGTCCCAGTTGGAAGAGGCTAAGAAGAGGGGAATACCTGTGATAGGTTTCGATTCGGGAGTTCCTAATGCTCCAGAGGGTTCCATAGTATCTACTGCTGCTACAAACAACTATGAGGCAGGCAGGCTGGCGGCAGAGGAAATGTTCAACCATCCTGAATTTAATGAGAAGCTGAAAGCTGCAACTGCTGATAATCCCGTAGCTATTGCCGTGCAATCCCAGGATGCTACATCCGCATCGATCCTTGATAGAACAAATGGTTTCATAGATGCTATGGTGGAGATGTGTGAAGAGCTATTCCCCGGCGGTGTGGAAGTAGTAGGACATGATGTATTTAAGAGACCAGCTGAGGGGGATGTAGTAGTTTCCATAAAAGTTACGATACCACCATCTAGCAGCTATACAGATGCTCAGGCTGCAGCTCAGACTATGCTATCCAATACGAAAAATCTAATTGGATACTATATGACAAATGAAGCGTCAGTAACCGGTGTATTGGCTGCAACTTCTGATGGAACAGATTTTGATCGGGAAAATGGAAAGTATAAAGACATTGTGGCAATTGGCTTTGATGCGGGAAGTACTCAGAAAAATGCTGTTGCAAATCAATACTTCTACGGTTCAGTCACTCAAGACCCATATATGATAGGCTATAAGGCAATAGAAATTGCTTATAAAGTAATAAATGGGGAAGAAGTGGAAGAAGTAGTAGATACAGGAGCTAAATTCTATACCCATGAAAACATGAATGACGAAGACATTGCTCCGCTGCTTTATGATTAAAGTAAATAAAATACAGGCAAGTGAAGAAAGATTTTCGCTTTCTTCACTTGCCTTATTTTTCGCTCGCATTATTTTATTATTTGTCAGCAAGCCGTTTATAAATTTTTATTAATATAATGTAATTTCCTTATTAACAATTTTACAGTTGTTCCTTTACCAACTTCACTAGAGAATATCAGATCATTATCTTCAGACATCAATTTCAAACGCATATATATATTTTTTAGGCCATAGCGGCTTCCTCTTTTACTTGAGGACTCATCGGTTGACAGTAGAGCATTCAATTTATTGCTCGGAATACCGATGCCGTCATCGTTTACTTCCAAACAAATAAAATCATCCATCGGAGAGTAGAGCTTGATCGTTATTGTCCCGTACTGCTCATCTTTTTCTAAGATACCGTGGAAAATGGAATTTTCCACTATGGGCTGTAGAATAAGCTTTGGGACATAATATTCTAGTAAGCTTTCATCGATATGAGTTATAAAATTGAGTTTATTATCAAATCTCATATTTTGTATTCTTACGTATGATTCTACGTGAAGCAGTTCATCCCGAACAGTAATTAAATCTTCTCCTTTGCTCAAGCTTATTTTATAGAATTTAGATAGGGCTGTTGTAATATCAATAATATCATTGGTGCGTCCGCTTTTTACCAGCCAATTGATCATTTCTAGTGTATTGTATAAAAAGTGGGGATTTATTTGAGCTTGTAAGGCCTTTAATTCGGCCATCTTAAGCTGCTGACCGGATCTATATTTTTCTTCCATTAGATCATTTAATCGATTAACCATGTAATTATAGTTGCGAGTCAATATGCCGATTTCATCCTTGCTGTGTTCACCCTTTATTTCATGGAAACGGCCATTGTTGACTTTTCTCATATTATAAATCAGTTTATCAATTCTTTTTGTTATGGTAAAAGAAATTAAATTTATAAAAACATAGATAAGTAATAGAACTGTTATAAGCACTAACCAAAGGGAATTATATTGAGATGTGACTTTCTTAATTATTTCGTTTTTTGGAATTATTGAAGCTAGGTACCAGCCAGAGTTATTTATATTTTGAATCCGTATTAAAAAGCTATCAGTCCCATGATTAAACTTTACAAATCCATTTTCGTGCAAATGATAATTATGCAGTATGTCGACGTTAATATCATATTTGTCAAGCAATTCATAATCTGAGGTTATAACCAATTCTTTATTATCGTTGTAGATCAAAACAATGCTATTTTCTAGTGCCTTAGCATTGGCAATGGTATCAAGCATATCTTTTTTGCTAAAATCCGCACGGACAATACTTTCAATAATACTATAATCGTTTGGATTAAGTATAACTTTGACCAAAGCTAAATTTTCTTCGTTGGGCTCTTCTAAATAATGGGATGGTAAGAAGCAGCAATTCTTTCGGTTTTTTATTATATATCTGTACCATTTTGTATCCAATACAGAATTAATACTGAAAAAATTAACGTTTTCGCTGGAGTATATGTAGTCCTTATTTACATATAGGCGTATTTTAGTGACATCGTGCTTGTCCTCAAAATTTTTGAGAATGTGACGCATTTCATCCATATCAACCAGCTGCATACCGATAGAGTATTCGCTGGGATCTTTGGATATTATATTTCTTATTGTATCATTGGTAGCAATAGCCGTTACTGCTGTTTCAATATTATACATCTTATAGGATAGGAGCGTGAAGGTTTGTTCAAAAGCATTGGAAGCCGAAAACTCTAAATTAGTCATTAAGAGATTTTTAACCCTGGCATCTAAAACGGTAAAAAACAAAAAGAAGGGTATTATTACCACCAGGATATAAACGATTGCTAATTTGTATTTTAATTTTATATCATTGAAAAGCATGATCGACTTATTAAAAATATTTTTCAAATCCTCATTTGAAAATCCTTTTCCCGTATCTA
>CALGOY010000279.1 GCA_937960725.1 uncultured Bacillota bacterium | reverse complement strand
GTGATCAGGCTGTCTGCCTAGTCCTGCTACATACAAGTTTTCTACAAATTCTTCGATGCTCTCATAAGATGCTCCAAATACTACTGTTGCAGGTAACAATGTGAGAGTCATTGCTAGCACTAAGAGCATGCTGATAAACTTTTTGCTTTTTAGTGATGTCATCAAACCCTTCACTCCTTCTAATTAATTTCTTGATAAAAGTGTGTTTAAAGTTTAGCCTTGTTGGATATAAACTTTACCCCTCGCAAGCTATCCAAACATCACTCCTTTCGAGAGAATGAAACCACTCCCCTATAAAATCTTTTGTCATATATAGCATATTTTTCATATATGACCAAGCTTTACCTAATATTATAAACAAACTGTATTAGATGTCAATAGTTTCTGTGAAAATTATACACAGAGGATATATTGATACTTCGGCGATTGGTATTCCGTTTTATATAAGGGGAGATGATGAGTTGGACATTATATAGATATTCTAGATATATTTTTATATTCCTTCTCATCTAGAAAGTTTTATTAAATTTGGTTAAGTCTTCTAAATTTAATGTGTATTTATTGGATGTTTTTATATAATGTACTAAATTTAAAGACAATGTACATCTATTATAACCATTTATAAGATAAAATTCAAGTTATTTCATATTTTTTTCTCATATTTTACCTATATTATAATCTTGACGAATATACTAATTTCTATATAATAGAACATAAAAGCTATAAATCTATTTCGCAAATATCACTCCTTCTTTTACCATATAAGGGCGCAAGCCCTTTTTTTATTGCTAAATTTAGGAGTGTAAATAGACTTATAGCTTTCGTTCCATGTATATTAGAGATATTCTTCGCCTTTTTCTTTCTCAATCTTGTCAACCAAATCCCTTATATCCTGCACCCTGTCCTGAGGGCATACTAGCAGGGCATCTTTAGTCGATACTATGACCACATTGGATAACCCTATCGTTGCAATCAGCTGCTTTCCATCCCCGTATATGACGCAGTTCTTGGTGTCTATCCCTACATGCTGACCGCTGACTATGTTTCCATCTTCATCGGCGGGCCGTATATCCTCTAAGGACTCCCATGTGCCTACATCGCTCCATCCAAAATCTCCGGGGATTACCACTACCCGGCTTTCGTGCTCCATAATCCCGTAGTCGAATGAGATTTTCTCAAGTTTGGGATAAATTTCCGGCAGCAGCTTCATTTCCTCATCGGTATCTATTACCGCCTCAAGGGGTGAGATGGCCTCGTACATGTCGGGCATGTAGCGCTTGAAGCTGTCTAAAATAGTGGAAGTGCGGAATACGAACATACCGCTATTCCACAGATAGCCTCCGTCATCCAGATAGCTCTGGGCTGTTTCCAAATCTGGCTTTTCAACAAAGCGCTCTACCTTGTATATATCGGTATCGAATTCCAGCTTGCTGCCTTTTTTTATGTAGCCATAGCCCGTGCTGGGAAATGTGGGAACAATCCCCATGGTGACGATCACTTCGTGCTGGGCTGCATAGCTGGCAGCATATTGTAGCTGTTTTCTAAACTCAGCCTCGTCTTTTATGTAGTGGTCTGCGGACAGAACGCATACCACCACATCCCCGTACCGCTTTTGAAGCTTTAGCACGGAGTAGAGAATACAGGGTGCTGTATTCCTAGCACAGGGTTCGGCAAATATGTTGTCCTCTGGCAGCCGCTCCCCTACTATACCGGTAAGCAGCTGTACCTGCTCTTCGTTTGTGATTATATGCATATCTTTGCCATCGATTAGCGGATTGCAGCGATCGATAGTAAGGTTTATCATTTCCTTATCTCCAACCAGCTTTAAAGCCTGTTTGGGATATCTCCTGCGGGATAGGGGCCAAAATCTTGTACCGCTTCCCCCCGCCATAATAAGTCCCACTGTTTTCAATGCCATTCCTCCATTCTGCAGGCTGTATTTACACTTCCTGCCTCCAGTATTCTAAGACATCCTGCAGTGTCTTTTGTATATCTATCTCCGGTTTCCATCCCGTATCCTGATATATCTTGGAATTATCGCATATGGATACGGGATCGTCGGAGGGTCTCATCCGCTCTGGATCCTGCTGGACTTCAATGGATATGCTGGACATCTCAAGCAGCCTATCCAGCAGCTCTTTTATGCTATACCCCTTGCCAGAGCCTACTTCGTATACCTCCCCTGGCTTGCCCTTTAGCATCAGCTCATAATAAGCCCTTACAATATCCCTTACATCGGAAAAATCCCGCACAGCGTCCAAATTGCCCACCTTTAGGACAGGCTCCATCTTGCCCTTCTCCATCAAGGCTATCCGCCTGGAGAAGTCCGGGATTACAAATGCAGGCTTCTGCTTGGGCCCAGTGTGGTTGTAGGCCCTAACCATGACGATTTCCATGGAGTAGGCCCTCCCGTACATCTGGCCCAGCATCTCCTGGGTCATCTTGCTGATGGCGTAGGGATTGGAAACTTTGGCCTGCTCGCTGGAGCCTACAAGGAGAATCCTGATACTGAGCCTCAGCTCCCGGATAGCTTCCAGTAGGTGGATAGCCCCATTGACATTGCTGCCAAAGGTCAGGCTGGGATTTTTCCTGGTTAGGGCTACGGAGCTTTGGGCAGCCAGATGAAATAGGTAATCTGGCTTTACTTTTTCTAAGACAGATTTGGTCTGCTCATAATCCAGCAGATCTATTTCATATATATCTGCATTCTCCTGTAAATATGTATCTATAGGCTCGTGGGGAAGCCGGCTACCGGCCACTTGAAGCCCCTGGCGGAGCAGATACTCCGCCAGGTACTCCCCTACAAAGCCTGCTATACCGGTTATAAACGCCTTCATGTACTACACACCTCAAATGGCTACTTCAAAGTCTTCATAAACTCTTTCTGGTTCATCTCGGCTTTTACCCTCTTGAAGTCTTCCTCTATCATCATCTCGATCATTTCTTCAAAAGTAACCGTTGGCTCCCAGCCCAGCTTCTTCTTCGCCTTAGAGGGGTCTCCCACCAGGATGTCTACCTCTGCTGGGCGGATGAACTTGGGATCGACTACTACGTAGTCCTCGTAGTTAAGCCCTACGATGTTAAAGGCGGTTTCTACAAGCTCCCGGACTGTTCGGGTCTTACCTGTAGCGATTACATAGTCATCGGGCTCATCCTGCTGTAGCATCAGCCACATAGCGCGGACGTAGTCGCCAGCAAATCCCCAGTCCCGCTTGGCGTCTAAGTTACCCATCCTGAGCTCTTTCTGAAGCCCAAGCTTTATCCTAACAACCGCATCGGTTACCTTCCTAGTAACGAACTCCAGACCCCTTCTGGGAGACTCGTGGTTGAACAGTATACCGGACACGGCATACATGCCGTAGCTCTCCCTATAGTTTACAGTAATCCAGTGCCCATATACCTTGGCAACGCCATAGGGACTTCTGGGATAGAAAGGAGTAGTTTCCTTTTGAGGAATCTCCTGTACCTTTCCAAACATTTCACTGGTGGATGCCTGATAAAATCTGGCATCGGGCTTTACCATCCGGATAGCTTCTAAAAGGTTGGTTACCCCTAGAGCGTCTATTTCTGCAGTCAAAATTGGCTGCTCCCAGGAAGTCTGAACAAAGGACTGAGCAGCTA